>CBFIJA010000036.1:0-17107 GCA_965662875.1 Candidatus Arcticimaribacter sp. | reverse complement strand
CCAAGATCCAATAAAGTTCCGACAATGGCACGCACCATATTCCGTAAAAAACGATTTGCGGTTATCGTAAAGACATAGCCTTCCGCGGTTTCTTCCCACTGGGCAAAGGTAACGTCACATAAAAAGGTTTTTACATCGGTATGCACCTTTGAAAAACACTCAAAATCTTCATGAGACAACAACATAGCAGCGCCCAAGTTCATCTCCGCTACATCCAAAGTATGGGGACAAGCGAATGCCAAATCTTGTTTAAAAGGGTTTTTTCCTTTTAAAATATGGTATTCATACGTTCGTGAAAGCGCATCAAAACGTGCGTGGGCTGCGGGTTGTACACGCTCAAGTTTGTGTATGGCAATGTTCTCATCCAAAAAACGATTCAACAAATGGACTAGATTTTCTTCTTTCTCTAATGTGAGCTGCGCGTCAAAATGAACAATCATTTTTTTTGCATGTACCCCCGTATCGGTTCTTCCTGCAGCTACTATGCTTATATCTTCACGCAATAGGGTACTCAACGCTTCCTCCAATGTTTCTTGAACACTGACCGCATTGGGCTGACGCTGCCAGCCATGAAAAGGAGTTCCGTTATACGACAAAGTAATAAAGTAGCGCATTAAACAAAGATATTACAATCCCCCAGCAATCCCTATTTTAAAAAAGATTCAATCGTTTTTTTAATCTCTTGCGCTTCTTGTCGATCTTGCGTCACAAAAATCTCAGCTGACAATGCTCCCTTCTCAACCACTAGGGTGTATTTTGGTCTAAAAAAAACAACAGCCCCTAAAACACTACACCAAAAAAACAAATTTAGTCCGTTGATAAAATTCAACCCCTGGTCTTGAACAATAAAAAACTGTCCTAAGATCATTAAAGGAGCCAGTAAAAATCCAAAATAAAGACGGGAATAGTCTTTCTTAAGCTTCATGTTGGTTAGCTGTGCATAACGGATTTCTTTAAAGTGATGCTCCGCTTTTAAACGATAGCGAAATCCATTGGGATTCACTATCAATAGAGCATTGTAGGGTTTTTTCGCAGTATATTGCATTGTATAATTTCTGGATAGCATTAATATAATGAAAAAAATCCTTTTACTCTCTGACACACACAGCCATATAGACGACCGTATTTTAGCATATGCAGCCTCGGTAGATGAAATATGGCATGCAGGAGACATTGGCAACCTAGCCGTAACCGATGCTTTGGCAAGCGTCAAGCCCCTGCGTGCAGTTTATGGGAACATCGATGGAAAAGATGCGCGAATGGAGTTTTTAGAAAACATCCACTTTAGCCTAGAGGGGGTACGGTTCATGATGACCCATATTGGCGGTCCAGCAGGAAAATACACTGCGCGGGTTAGAGAAATAATGGACTTAGAAAAGCCTGATGTTTTTATCTGCGGACACTCGCACATTTTAAAAGTCATGCAAGTAAAAGCCAGAAACATGATGCACCTAAATCCTGGGGCAGCGGGGGTGCAGGGGTTTCATCACATTCGCACCATGCTTCGCTTTGAAGTACACCATGGCAAACTTCAAAACATGGAAGTTGTGGAACTGGGCAGTCGTGGGAAAGGCTTAGCGAAGACGGTCCAAAGAACGCACTAAGTTTTCATCTTTCCGAATAAAACGATTGGCAAAAATCAGACACAACTCACCGAAAAACGCCAATACCAAATCGGGGAAATAGACTGAAAAAGATTCACTGTACTGTTGTACTACAAAAAATACATAACTCCCCCAAAAAAGGGTAAATAACAACCACACAAGCTGGTTGATTCGGATTTGCAAGGGTCTATTGGTATACAAAAAGACATTTAAGACGATAAGAAGTACAAATAATAATGAAATCAAAGGGGCATAGGATGCCGACGCTTCTAATAAAAAAGAAAAAACCTGTTCTTCCAGTGGAAAAACAAAAGCATTGGTTGTCGCTAGCGCACAAAAAAGCATTAGCAATAGAGTCTGCGGTCTTTGTAACATATCTTTTTTTTCAAAATTAATTTTTTTTACGTGTAAAAATGATTTTTTTTGTAATATTGTTCCAGCGCTCGTCTCTGAGTGTCTATTCCTTATAACTTATTCATTGTATCGCGTTCGGATACAAAACTCCTAAAAAAATAATGTACGAAATTGAAGAACTAAAGACCAAGAAGCTTGTTGATTTACAAGTGATTGCAAAAGCGATTGGACTTAAGAAAACTACAGGGTTAAAGAAAATGGATTTAATCTATCAGATCATCGACCATATTTCTGCTCACCCTGAATCTGTTGAAACCAAAAAAGAACCCACTCCAAAAAGGGAGCCTCAAAAAAGAGAACCTCAGAAAAGAGAGCCTCGAAAAAGAGAAAAAACGGTGGCGGAGAAAACTGCGCCTGCCAAAGCGGATTCAAAAACAGAAAAAGGAGACAAAGAAGAAACGCAAAGAAAAAAAGAGCACAATGCGAATGCTCAAAATTCCCAGAAAAAACCGCATCAGAAAAATAACGCTGGATCAAAGCCTAACCACGGAAAAAAACAAGAACACAATCACAATAAAGACAATCGTAATCGCTACCGCGAGCCGGATTTTGAATTCGATGGAATCATTCACTCTGAAGGAGTCTTAGACATCATGCAAGAAGGCTACGGATTTTTACGTTCGTCTGACTATCACTACCTTTCTTCTCCTGATGATGTTTACGTTTCCCAATCTCAAATTCGTCTTTTTGGACTAAAAACCGGAGATACCGTTTTGGGCACGGTTCGTCCTCCAAAATCGGGTGAAAAATATTTTCCCTTGATTAAAGTCAATAAAATAAACGGATTGGATCCCAAAGTAGTACGTGATAGGGTTTCCTTTGAGCACCTTACTCCCCTATTCCCGCAAGAAAAATTTAAACTTGCAGAAAAACAAAGTACGATTTCTACTCGAATCATTGATTTGTTTTCGCCTATTGGAAAAGGCCAACGTGGAATGATTGTTTCTCAACCTAAAACAGGGAAAACCATGTTGCTCAAAGACGTTGCAAATGCGATTGCTGCGAATCATCCTGAAGTATATCAAATCATCTTATTGATTGACGAACGTCCAGAAGAAGTAACGGATATGCAACGCAATGTTCAAGGAGAAGTTGTTGCTTCAACTTTTGATGAACCTGCTGACAGACATGTAAAAGTTGCCAATATTGTATTGGAGAAAGCAAAACGTCTAGTCGAATGTGGTCACGATGTTGTGATCTTATTGGACTCCATTACGCGTTTGGCTAGGGCATACAATACTGTACAGCCTGCATCTGGAAAAATATTAAGCGGGGGTGTGGACGCCAACGCACTGCATAAACCCAAACGCTTTTTTGGGGCTGCACGAAATATTGAAAAAGGAGGGTCTTTGTCCATCATTGCTACCGCATTGACTGAAACAGGGTCTAAAATGGATGAAGTAATCTTCGAAGAATTTAAAGGAACTGGAAACATGGAATTGCAGTTGGATCGAAAGATCTCCAACCGTCGTATTTTTCCAGCCATAGATTTGATCTCTTCCAGTACCCGAAGAGACGATATTTTATTGGATGAAAATACCGTTCAACGCATGTGGATCATGCGAAAATATCTCGCCGATATGAACCCTGTGGAAGCCATGGAATTCATCAACGATCGCTTTAAACGGACCGCAAACAACGAAGAGTTCTTGATTTCAATGAATTCGTAATAAAAGAGCTAGAAACAAAAAAAGCTATCCGGAAAGGATAGCTTTTTTTTTTAGAATGTAATGGTAAAATTATAAAGCCGCAACGTGCTTTGTAATCTTAGACTTTAAGTTTGCTGCTTTGTTGGCATGAATGATATTTTTCTTAGCCAGTTTATCCAACATAGAAATAACACCGGGTAAAGCCGCGGCTGCTTCTTTCTGGTCGGTAAGCTCGCGTAAACGCTTAAGGGCGTTACGGGTAGTTTTGTGCTGAAAACGATTGCGTAGACGCTTTCTTTCGTTTGAGCGGATTCTTTTAAGTGCAGATTTATGATTTGCCATCTTTTAAATACTTTTATTTAGTAGCCCGTAGGGGAATCGAACCCCTCTTTCCAGGATGAAAACCTGGCGTCCTAACCGATAGACGAACGGGCCAAAATTTATGGTTGCAAATCTAAAACTAATTAAATTATCACGCAACGATTTTTTACATAAAATTCTATTTTTTTCTCAATCAATACGCCTTCGCAAACAACACCCTTTGTTTAGAGGGTTTACCACTGAACACGCATACACCCGCTTCTTCTTCTGCTGTGTAAGGGATACACCGGATGGTTGCTTTTGTTCTCTTTTTGATCGCCTCTTCTGTCTCTGGTGTGCCATCCCAATGCGCGGACACAAATCCTCCTTTTTCTTTTAGCACTGTTTTGAACGAATCAAAGTCCTCTACAGGGGTAATGTGCGACGCTCTAAAATCCAGTGCACGAGAATACAATGCTTCTTGTATTTCGGTTAATAAAACTGGTATTTGTTCAATCAATTCCGCTTGAGGTACGAAAGATTTGCTCAATGTATCTCTTCTGGCAAGTTCTACTTGACCTTTTTCCAAATCTTTGGGCCCAATGGCTATACGCAAAGGAACTCCTTTCAATTCGTAATCGTTAAACTTAAACCCAGGTTTAACATTGTCCCGGTTATCGAATTTCACCGATATCCCTTTTGCGGTAAGATCTTCCTGAATTTTTAATGCAACTTTTGATATTTCTTCTAGCTGTTCTTGCCCTTTGTATATGGGGACGATCACTACCTGTATCGGTGCTAAATTTGGGGGCAAAACCAAACCGTTATCATCACTGTGGGTCATGATTAGCGCTCCCATCAAACGTGTAGAGACTCCCCAGGAAGTTGCCCAAACATGATCTAACCCCCCTTCTGCAGTAGCAAATTTCACGTCAAATGCTTCGGCAAAATTCTGTCCTAAAAAGTGAGAAGTTCCAGCTTGCAAAGCCTTTCCGTCTTGCATCAGTGCCTCAATACAGTGTGTTTCAACTGCTCCTGCGAAACGTTCGCTCTCTGTTTTTACTCCTTTTATAACGGGTATGGCCATAAAATTCTCGACAAAATCTGCATAGAGGTTATTGATTAACAAGGTCTCGTCTAACGCTTCTTGTTTTGTTGCGTGCGCAGTATGACCTTCTTGCCATAAAAACTCTGCAGTACGTAAAAACAAGCGTGTTCGCATTTCCCAGCGCACAACATTGGCCCATTGATTGATAAGTATGGGTAAATCTCTATACGACTGAATCCAATTTTTATAAGTATTCCATATAATGGCTTCACTGGTGGGTCTAACGACCAATTCTTCTTCCAGTTTTGCCTCTGGATCTACCATTAATTTACCCTGGGCATCTGGATTGTTTTTTAAACGATAATGGGTAACCACGGCACATTCCTTTGCAAACCCCTCTGCGTTTTTCTCTTCAGCTTCAAATAAACTTTTAGGTACAAAAAGAGGGAAATATGCATTTTGATGCCCAGTGGCCTTAAATTTTTTGTCCAGCTCGGCCTGCATTTTTTCCCATATAGCAAAGCCATAAGGCTTAATGACCATACATCCTCTAACCGCAGAATTTTCAGCCAAATCGGCCCGTGTTACCAATTCGTTGTACCACTTTGAATAATCCTCTGATCGCTTTGTTAACTTTTTTGACATGTGTTTGGCACAGATTTTGACTGTATTGTATTATAAATTGGTTTCTCAAGCAAAACTAATTATTTTCGCTTGTATAGAGCCATAAAAAATTGAGTTATGAGGTATAAATTGTCAAATTCCATTTACGTAAATTTTCTAGGCATTTCTTTGTTGTTGGCCTTTACCGCTTGTGGTAGTTTTCAAAATGCATCCTACTACAGCGACGGAATTTATGGAAATGTCACTAAAGTGAGCATTCAACGTGAAAATGTTTCGTCAAAAGCCAATGCCTATAGCCAGTATTTTGATGAAAAAGCAAACCAATATGCTTGGGAAGAGTCTCCTGAGGATACTTACTTAACCAATATTGATTCGCTAAACACCCAGCAACCCCTGGTACAACAACAGTCAAGAAGCCAATGGGGTGGTGGAAACAAAACCACAGAAATTTATATTGTAGACAACCGAATGGATTTTGGGTTATTCCCCTTCAATGTAAATAGTTTCTATGGCTATAATTATGGATTCAATAACTACTTTGATTATATCGATCCTTTCTTCAATCCGTATTGGGGTGGTTTTGGATGGAATTTCAATTCTCCATTTTACCCCCCCTTCCACAGAGGGTTTAATCGAGGATTTTATCGTCCATTTTATGGATATGGTTTTGGGTACGCGTACAGTGGATTTTACTCTCCCTTTTACAATCCGTATTTTAACCAACCGTATTGGAATAGAAACCGTCGTTTTGGAAGAAATGTAAATTCTCCTAGAAGGTCATATGCACAAACGTATAGAGGAGAGCGCTCAAATGCGCGTTCCCCAAGGGTTAGCAACAATGCACGTGCCAATGCAAGAGTCAACGGAAGAGCCAATGGAAGAGCCAATGTTAACGGCATCCAAGCAGGCGTAGATAACGGAACAAACTCCAGGGTTAGAGCCAATACAAATTCCCGTGTTGTAAACGGTGAAGCCATTGAAGTACCCAATCTGGTTCGTGAATCTAGAACGGTTACCGCGCGAAGAAACATTGACAGTCAGCGTGGACAATATTCAGGTACACAACCCAATGTAAGGCGTTTGAATGGAGAAGGTGGTCGCAATTATGTCCCGTCTACTCGATCAAATACTCGAAGTTATACTGCTGGAAATAAGCGGCAAAACGAAAGTGTTCGTACCCCCAGACAAAATAATAATTCTTCCAACAGCAGGAGTTTTTCTACGCCTAGAAACAGTGTGCCTTCAAGAAGCTATAGTGCCCCCTCAAGAAGTGGTGGGTCTTCAGGTTCTGCAAGCCGTTCAAGTGGAGGAGCGTCTCGTTCAAGCGGCTCAGGAAGAAGACAGTAAAAACGTATAAAAATACCCTAAATATGAAAAAGAAAATAGTTGTTCTCTTGTCCTTGCTATGCCTAAATTTCACAGGCATAGCGCAGGGGATGCAAGAGGCTTTACGGTACAGTCAAGAAAATTTTAACGGAACTGCACGCTATACTGCTCTTGGGGGTGCCTTTGGTGCATTGGGTGGAGACCTGAGCGCTCTACATAACAATCCTGCAACCTCTTCTGTTTTTTCCTTTTCTCAGATTGGAATTACAGCAAACCAAATGAACAAAGAGCTTAATGCTTCGTTTTATGGAAATTCAGTTAGCACCAACAACCCTTTGTTCGATATCGGGCAGTTTGGGGGCGTTTTTGTCTTCAATGATGCCAGTGGGAACGAAGGTTGGACCAAACTCAGTGTGGCTTTCAACTACCAAAAGAATGCGCATTACAACGATGATTTTTCTACTTATGGCCTGAATAGTAATGGAATAGAAGACTACTTTTTATATTATGCAGATGGCATAGACTTAGAATACCTACAGACCATGGACAATGAAACGGTGGGACAATTGTATCAGTATTTGGGAGAAGAACCCGGATTGGGGTATAGTGCACAACAAGCCCTTTTGGGTTTTCAGGGGTTTGTCATTGAACCCTTTAACGATGTCCCTACAAACAATCAATACTATTCCACCGCCATTGCTAGAACGAATGGGTTTGAGCAAGACTACTACCGCAAAAGTAGCGGGAATCAAAAGAAATACACTTTTAATTTTAGTGCTGCGTACAACAACCGTTTGCATCTTGGCATCAGTCTGAATTCTCATAGGGTAGAATACACTGAAAGCACAGACTTTTACGAAAAAAACTATGCTGCAAATTCTTCCATTCAAGCTTTTCGTTTTCGAAATGAAATTTTTACTCAAGGAGATGGCGGAAGCATTCAATTGGGCATGATTTATAAAGTGTTACCGAATGTACGCTTTGGACTGGCCTACGACAGCCCTACCTGGTTTCGCTTTAACGAAGTAAATACTCAATACGTCATTGTAGATCAAGATGAGGATCTTACCAACGAAAATTTATTGATCGACCCTCAGGTGGATAACATTATTCCTGAATATCAAATCAGTACTCCGGGACAGCTAAAGGCAAGTTTTGCTTTTATCTTTAAAGAAAAAGGGTTTCTCAGTGGGGAAATTGGACAGAAAAAATTCAGTAAGCTCGCTTTTAGACCAAAAGACGATCCGTATTTTCAGCGCGTTAATGTACAACTAGCCGAGGATTTACAGGATGTGATCACCCTTCGTCTTGGAGGAGAATATCGCATTGAAAATGCCTTTTTACGCGCCGGCTATATAGAAGAAAGCAGCAGTTTAAAAAGATTTGATAACGGAAGAAATGCAATGAGTTTTGGTGTAGGCTACGATTTAGGAAATAGCATTTTAGACCTCAGCATTCAATCCTTAACCTTTAACCAAACACTGCCTTTGTTTCAGAACGGTTTAACAGACGCCATTGAACTGTCTCATGAGCAGTTAAATATCGCCCTGACCTACACCTTAAAGCTGTAAGCGAATGACGCTTTTTGTTGAAAGAGATTTCGTATCTTTGGGGCTATGAAAATTGAGAAATTCAGCCTGGAAGAAATCGAAGAAATTGGCAACGATCATGTGGGGAGCAGTGCGCAAACCCCGGTTCGTGACGATGCTTTTGACCTCTCTGATGAGGAGAAAATTTCGAAAATTCAAACTAAAGTAGCCGATATCCTTCACATTTTAGGAATGGATCTTACGGATGATAGCCTTAGTGGTACGCCAAAACGTGTAGCAAAAATGTTTGTGAATGAGATTTTTGGTGGATTAAATCCTGCTAAGAAACCCAAAGCTTCAACGTTTAGCAACAAATATAAATACGGGGAAGTATTGGTGGAAAAAAACATCACCCTCTACTCTACTTGCGAACACCATTTGCTTCCGATCGTTGGAAAAGCGCATGTTGCTTATATCTCTAAAGGCAATGTCGTGGGGCTTTCAAAGATGAACCGTATCGTTCAATATTACGCTCAACGCCCGCAAGTTCAAGAACGCCTTACTTTACAAATTGTTGAGGAATTACAAACTGTTTTGGGCACCAAAGACGTAGCTTGTGTTATCGATGCAAAGCACTTGTGTGTAAATTCAAGGGGCATCAGTGACATTAGCAGCAGTACGGTAACCGCTGAATTCGGTGGAAAATTCAAAGAAAAAGAAACCAAAAGAGAATTTTTGGATTACATCAAACTAGAGACTGAATTTTAATGCAGGAACTTTCGGTATACAATTCTCTATCCGGTAACAAAGAGAAATTTGTTCCAATAACAGAAAATTACGTTGGTATGTATGTTTGTGGACCTACGGTTTACAGCAACGTTCACTTGGGCAATTGCCGCACATTTATATCCTTTGATCTTATTTTTAGGTACCTAAAACATTTGGGGTACAAAGTTCGGTATGTACGCAACATTACCGACGCTGGTCATTTGGAAAATGATGCGGATGTGGGGGAAGATCGCATCGCTAAAAAAGCACGCATTGAACAAATTGAACCGATGGAAGTTGTTCAACGCTACACGGTTGATTTTCATGAAACCCTAGCAAAATTCAACACATTACCTCCTAGCATAGAACCTACGGCCACGGGACACATCATTGAACAAATCGAAATCATCAAATCTATACTGGAAGCCGGTTTCGCTTATGAAATCAATGGTTCTGTTTATTTTGATGTTCTTGCCTTTAACGAAAAAAACAACTACGGAAAACTCAGTGGAAGAAAAATCGAAGATTTAATCCACAATACACGTGCGTTGGACGGACAAAGCGATAAGAAAAACCCACAAGATTTTGCCTTGTGGAAAAAAGCGGAACCCAAGCACATCATGCGTTGGCCTTCCCCTTGGAGTGACGGTTTTCCTGGATGGCATTTAGAGTGTACCGCTATGAGTACCAAATACCTTGGAGAGCAATTTGACATTCACGGTGGTGGAATGGATTTAAAATTCCCACACCACGAATGCGAAATCGCTCAGGCAGAAGCCATGACCAAAAAATCTCCCGTAAACTATTGGTTGCATGCCAACATGTTAACCCTAAACGGGAAAAAAATGGCGAAATCTACAGGAAATAATATTTTACCCGATGAAATGTTCTCTGGGGAAAATACTATTTTTAGCAAGGCCTTCTCGCCAGACGTAACCCGCTTTTTTCTATTGCAAGCGCATTACAGAAGCATTGTCGATCTAAGCGAAGAAGCACTCTTGGCCTCAGAAAAAGGCTACGCACGACTTTTAGAGGGTTATAATGCCCTAGAAAATCTTCCCATTGCCCAAACCACAGAAGGCTTCTCTTACCAAGAATGGGAAGCAAAGTGTTATGCGGCCATGAATGACGACTTCAATAGCCCCCTCTTAATTGCTCAACTGTTTGATGCCGTAAAATTCATCAACGCCGTTGTTGCAGATACAGCACAAATCAATAAAAGCGATTGGGAAAAACTGAACCATAAAATGCAGGTTTTCCTCCAAGATGTTTTGGGACTACAGACTTCTGATGCACAAGCAAGTGACTCTTCTGAAGCCCTTGAAGGAACCGTTAAGTTATTGATTGATATCCGAAAGGAAGCACGCGACAACAAAGACTTTGCCACTTCGGATAAGATTCGTGATCAACTATTGGCCTTAGGAATACAGCTAAAAGACGGAAAAGACGGAACCAGCTTTACAGTATAGATGAAACGGTTTTTTATTTTTCCGTTTGTACTACTAATTCGATTTTATCAAACTGCTATTTCTCCCCTAACCCCACCCAGTTGTAGGTTTACCCCTAGCTGCTCGCAATACAGCCTTGAGGCCTTACAGAAACATGGAGTTTTTAAAGGAGGGTATTTGGCCATTAAACGTATTTTCAGCTGTCATCCTTGGTCAGCAGGTGGGCATGATCCCGTCCCTTAATTGTTTATTTATTTCGTCAACATTGCGTATTTTTAAAAAAAAGAAACCAAATGCACTTACTTAAAATCCTTTGGGAACCCAGCACCACACTCGTAAAAATTGGAAGTTTTGGGATTCACTACTACAGTTTGATGTTTGTCATTGCTTTTGCCCTTGGGCTACGCATCATGAAAAAAATGTATCAAAAGGACGGTGTAAGCGAAGAGTATCTGGAACCCATGCTTTTTTATGTGGTTATATCCACGCTCTTGGGTGCACGACTTGGGGAAGTCTTTTTTTACAATTGGGCTTACTACCAAAACCATTTATTGGAAATATTATTGCCCATTCAAACCTTGGATGATGGCGGGTTTAAGTTTGTTGGTTTTCGTGGATTGGCGAGTCACGGGGCTGCGATAGGAATACTGTTGGGAATTGTGCTTTATCGAAGACAATACAAATACAAATCTTTGGTATGGATTTTAGACCGATTGATTATCCCTACCACTCTAGGCGCCGGTTTTGTTCGCATAGGGAATTTTTTCAATTCAGAAATCGTAGGGAATTATACAGGAAACAACTATGGCATCGTTTTCGCAAATAGAGGAGAAATACTGCCGCGTCATCCCGCACAACTGTATGAGTCTATTGCCTATTTTTTGCTGTTCTTTTTACTCCGCTATTTATACAACAACAAAACCAACAGAAAAGATGGTTTCCTTTTAGGAGTCTTTATGAGTGTGCTGTTTAGCATTCGTTTTTTGGTTGAATTTGTAAAAGAAAGCCAAGGCGGTTTTGAAACGGTATTGCCTGCTTTATCTACTGGGCAATGGTTGAGTATCCCGCTGATTTTAGCTGGATTAATTGTCTTAACCCGCGCGCAACGAAAAAACACTTGATCTTATGGAGCCCCAAAACTCTTTACAGTATCCCATCGGTAAGTTTCGCTATAATGGCCTGTTTACCACAAAACAAATTGCACAGCAAATTGAGATTCTTGCGGAGTTTCCAAAGGAAATTAGCCGTATCGCAGCTGAACTTTCAAATCGACAACTTGACTTGCCCTACCGGGAAGGAGGATGGACTGGAAAGCAGGTAATTCATCATTTAGCGGACAGTCATATGCATGCTTACCTCCGAACAAAATTCACCCTTTTAGAGCAGGATACCGTTATAAAAGCCTACAATGAAAAAGCATGGGCAGCAGCAAGAGAACTGGATAAGCTCCCCGTTTCAGCCAGTCTAGAAATCCTTTCTGGTGTTCATCAAAGGTGGTGTGCAGTATTTGAATCAATGGACAGAGACGATTTTCTTAAGACCTACCTCCACCCAGAATTCAACACCAAAGTACCCTTGCATGAGGTGCTGCATCATTATGCCTGGCATGCACAACACCATTTGGGACATCTGCGTATACTTTCAACTTGAAGATAAAACAAAAAAAAATCACGGCAGAACCGTGATTTTTTTTTTGGCGTAAAAAACGCTATGCTAGTTTTCCTCCTTTTTACTTAGGGTGTCAAACATCACAGGAGTAGCGATGAATACAGAAGAATAGGTACCGACCAAAACCCCTACGATTAAGGCAAACATAAATCCGCGGATCGATTCACCTCCAAAAATAAAGATGGCCAATAGTACCAACAAGGTTGTCAAAGAAGTATTCAATGTTCTACTTAATGTAGAATTCAAAGCACCGTTAACAGTATCGTTAAGTTTCCATTTTGGATGATCTTGTGTATACTCACGGATGCGGTCAAAAACAACCACTGTATCGTTCAAGGAATATCCAATAACCGTTAGTATGGCTGCGATAAAGGCTTGATTGATTTCCATGTTAAAAGGCATGATGGTGTATGTTAGAGAGAAAATCCCCAAAACAATCAACACATCGTGGAATACAGCGGCCACTGCACCCAATGAAAACTGCCATTTTTGGAAGCGTAGTAAAATGTAGAGGAATACTACGATCAAAGAACCTACAACCGCCAAATACGAATTCTTTTTAATGTCATCTGCAATGGTTGGTCCCACTTTAATGGAAGACATAATGCCTACCGTTTTGTCGTCTGCACCGTTTACAAATTCATCAAAAGAATATCCATCAGGAAGATACGATTGCAAGCTTGCATAAAGCTTTTCATACAGCTCTTGATCAATTTCGATTCCTTCTTGATCGATTTTATATTTGGTTGTAATTTTTAACTGGTTGTCCTCACCAAAAGTTTTTACTTCAGCGCTTCCAAAGGCATCCACCAAAACAGACTCTACTTCCGTAGGATTCATGATTTGATCAAAACGAACGGTGTAAGAACGCCCTCCAACAAAGTCAACTCCTTGGTTTAGTCCTTTTGTTCCCAAAGAAATTAAACTGATCAAAACCAAAACTGCAGACACGCCGTAAGCCGCTTTACGTTTCTGTAAGAACGGAATGGCTATATTGCTCAGCAAGTTTGCTGTTGAAGCCGTAGAGAAAGACACTTTCTTTCCGTTGAACAAGCGTCCATCTATAAACAAACGTGTGATGAATATTGCTGTAAACAATGAAGTCCCGATACCGATCAATAAGGTAGTCGCAAATCCTTTGATTGGCCCAGTTCCCAAAACAAATAGAATAAGGGCGGTAAGACCTGTTGTGATGTTCGCATCTAAAATAGAAGACAGGGCATTGCTAAATCCGTCAGCAACGGCTTTTTGAGGCCCTTTGCCTTTTCTTATTTCTTCTCGAATACGCTCAAAGATCAGTACATTGGCATCCACAGAAATCCCAATGGTCAATACAATACCTGCAATCCCAGGGAGTGTCAATACCGCTCCAAGACTCGCCAATACCCCGAAAATGAATAGAATATTCAAAACTAAGGCGATATTTGCGTAAATTCCTGATGTTCCGTAATAGAAAATCATCCATCCTAAAACGATCAATAAAGCAATTAAGAAAGAGTAAATTCCACTTTGAATGGCTTCTTTTCCTAAAGAAGGTCCTACAATTTCGGACTGAATGATCTCCGCAGATGCAGGAAGTTTTCCTGCACGTAAAACGTTCGCTAAGTCAATGGCTTCATTCAAGGTAAAGGTTCCTGTAATTTCAGAACGCCCTCCGGCAATGGCTCCATTGGAAACCCCTGGTGCAGAGTACACAACCTCATCCAATACAATGGCGATATTGCTGGCGTCTGTAAAGGCTTTTCCGGTTAGATTTTCCCAAATACGCGCTCCTTTACCGTTCATCTGCATCGAAACAGCTGGCTCGCCCAATTGACTATAGGTTTGTACCGCATCAACAACTACGCCTCCACTTAATGGAGGAACGCCATCGCGGTTTGATTTTAAAGCATATAAATCCGCTAATTCAGCATTGGGATCTGGTTTTCCCCAAGCAAACTTTACATAACGAAGATTTGAAGGCAATAATCGGCGCACCTCTGGCAGATCCAACCAAGCCATTACTTGGTCCGTGTCTTTCTTTGCAAACTGTGCAATGATAGGGCCGCCTTGATAACCGTAACCTTTGATCAAATCCATAAGCGGATTTGCATCAACGGCAGTAGAATCTTGCGCACTTACATCGGCCAACAAATCGTCTATCTCTGAGCTAGCGTCCGCTGCTTCAACTTTTGATTTGCCTTTTTCGATTTCTATTAAAAGATTATTGGCTTCGTACAAGAAACTGACAAACTGATCGTTTTTGAAGGTTTCCCAAAACTCTAGTTGGGCAGTGCTCTGCAATAGGTTTTTTACACGCTCTACATCTCTTGCCCCAGGAAGTTCCACAAGTATACGACCCGAAGTTCCCAAACGCTGGATGTTGGGCTGTGTAACCCCAAATTTATCGATACGCTTTCTGAGTACTTCAAAAGCAGATATGATGGATTCGTCAATTTTACGACGTATCACAGGACGTACCTGTTCATCCGTCATTTCAAAATTGATTTGCTCGCTGAGTGTTCTGTTGGCAAAAATATCTGGATCAGACAACTTGCTTGTTCCTTTCACCTGATCGAATGCTTCAAAGAAAGACTCTACATAAGGAGCGTCTGATTGCTTTTGAAGAATATCGGCTTGATCCAAAGCCTGATTGAATACAGGGTTTTTGGTGTAGTCCGATAATCCCTTGAGGATGTCTTTTACAGAAATTTGTAAAATCACATTGATTCCCCCTTTCAGGTCCAATCCCTTGTTGAGTTCTTTTGCTTTTGCACTGTTGTAAGTGGTAAAGGCAAATTGTGTTTTTCCTCCAATAGAGTCCAAGTATTCCGTCTCTGCTTTGTCTCTTAAGGCAATGAAATCCGGTTGGTCTTCAGACACCTTAGCCGTTGCATAGGCTTTGGCTTTGGATTCTACATTACTGGATATGAATGAGAAGGAAAGTTGATAAATACTCACGATACCAAAAAGGATGGCAAAGAGTTTTATGAGTCCGTTATTTTGCATTGTAATACAGTTAAGCGTGTTAAAGGCTCGCAAATATAAAATTTACCCTGTCATTAAGCAACTTTTATTGCGTATTAAGCCTAAAAAAACCGCCTGAGACAGGCGGTTATGTGATTTTAAGAATTATTTTAAGACATCCTTAAGCGCTTCGTTCATTGTACAAACAGCTGCAGCACTTTTTTGGAATTTTTCTTGCTCTTGAGCGTCCAAATGAACATCTACAATTGCTTCCACACCGTCTTTCCCTATAATACAAGGAACGCCGATACAGATGTCTTCTTGTCCGTATTCCCCTTCAAGCATTACAGAACAGGGAATCATACGCTTTTGATCGTTAATGATGCTGTCTACTAAATAGGCTACAGATGCACCAGGAGCGTACCAGGCAGACGTACCCAATAACTTGGTTAAAGTAGCACCTCCTACCATGGTAGCAGCAGCCACTTCTTCCAGCTTTTCAGCAGAAAGGTGTTGACTTACAGGAGTACCGTTATAACTCGCAAGGCGTGTCAAAGGAATCATGGTTGTATCGCCATGTCCTCCGATAACCATTCCTTGAATATCATTTGCGGGTTTTTCCAATGCCTTGGATAAATAGGTCTTAAAGCGTGAGCTATCCAATGCACCTCCCATTCCGATGATACGGTTTTTAGGCAAGCCAGTAGCTTTCAGTGCTAGATAGGTCATGGTATCCATTGGGTTAGAAACCACTACGATAATGGCCTCTGGAGAATGAGCCAGAATACTTTCTGCCACAGATTGAACAATTCCGGCATTGATGCCGATGAGTTCTTCTCTCGTCATTCCAGGCTTTCGCGGAATCCCAGAAGTGATGACCACAACATCGCTCCCTGCGGTAGCGGTATAGTCATTTGTTACTCCCGTAATTCGGGTGTTGAATCCTAGCGTGGTTGCCGTTTGTGTTAAATCTAGCGCTTTACCTTCCGCAAAACCTTCTTTGATGTCCAATAAAACTACCTCACTTGCAATGCGCTTAATCGCAATATACTCTGCGCATGAAGCGCCTACATTTCCTGCACCTACAACAGTTACTTTCATTTTTGTTTAATTATTTGATTTATATCTTTTTTCTAAGCGTCTATGTTGGCATAGATTGCATTCTTTTCAATGAATTCTCTTCGTGGCGGCACCTCATCTCCCATCAACATAGAGAAAATACGGTCGGCTTCACTTCCACTATCAATGGTTACCTGACGCAATGTTCTGAACTCTGGGTTCATTGTGGTGTCCCATAATTGTTCTGCATTCATCTCACCTAAACCTTTATAGCGTTGGATAGCGGCCCCTTGACCAAATTCCATCATCAAGCTATCGCGTTGGTCGTCATTCCATGCATACACTTTTTTAGCTCCTTTTTTAACCAAATACAAGGGCGGGGTTGCAATGTAGACATAGCCCGATTCGATCAACTCACGCATGTAACGGAAAAAGAAGGTCAAGATCAAAGTAGAAATATGGCTTCCATCTACATCGGCATCACACATGATGACAACTTTATGGTAACGCAGCTTCTCCAGATTTAACGCTTTTGGGTCTTCTTCTGTTCCAATGGTTACCCCCAGGGCGGTATAGATATTTCTTATTTCTTCGTTTTCAAAAACCTTGTGTTGCATGGCTTTTTCAACGTTAAGAATTTTCCCACGTAACGGCAATATAGCTTGGAAATTCCGATCTCTACCTTGCTTTGCGGTTCCGCCTGCAGAATCTCCCTCCACCAGGA
>CBFIJA010000035.1:0-17113 GCA_965662875.1 Candidatus Arcticimaribacter sp. | reverse complement strand
GACATCCATCAAGGGAAATTAACGGAACTCAAAAAAAGAATCAAAAGAGCTCGTGTAAAGAATGTTCAAGCTGTTCTTATGGAGGAAAATCATGACAGTAGTTCTAAAACCCAATGGGCGGATCGGGTATTGATTGATGCTCCGTGTTCTGGGGTGGGAACATTTAAACGCAATCCTGAATTAAAATGGAACCTTACAGAAACACATTTTTTACAGCTGCTCCAAACCCAAAGAGCATTACTGCTAAAACACAGCGCAGCTGTTCAAGCTGGAGGAAAGTTGATCTATGTAACCTGCTCCATTCTTCCCGAAGAAAATCGGGATCAAGTGGACTGGTTTTTAAAACAACCTCAAGGAAAAGATTTTGAATTGGAAACAGAACAAGCGCTGTTTGCTCACCAAACCGGCTTTGATGGTTTTTATGCCGCTCGCCTTTCACGAAAGCTGTGAATAAATTAAGGAAAACTCAAACAAATAAGCTGCATAACTATTCCTTCTCCTCTATAAATAATGTAAATTTGTAACATTAATTTACAGGGCCTTATGCTACATTTTTTTGGTCACACCACTACCCACATAATTGCTGTTCAAGCGGACGTTACCTTTGACACTACCACCATTGAAAAACTGAGTTGGCTTTTTGGCCATGCCCCCTATCTGGGACAAGACCCTATTAAGGGAGACTTTTTTGGTCCACGTGCTTCCATGATAACGCCTTGGAGCACCAATGCTGTTGAAATTACCCAAAACATGGGCATTGAAGGCATCACCCGAATGGAAACCTTTGATGCCGCATCTCAGGTTAATCAGCCCGATCCAATGCTGGTGGTTTCGTTTTCAGGCTTGAATCAACACTTATTTGATGTGGACGTTACCCCAGAAAAAGTAATTTCCATCCAAGACATCGCCGCGTACAATAAGCAAGAAGGTCTGGCTTTAAGTACAGATGAAGTAACCTATTTAGAACAATTGGCACAACAACTGAATCGTCCTTTAACCGATTCTGAAGTTTTTGGATTTTCACAGGTCAATTCTGAACATTGCCGTCATAAAATATTCAATGGACAATTCCTGATTGATGGAAAAGAAAAAGAACAAAGTCTTTTTCAAATGATTAAAGCTACTTCAAAGGCCAATCCAAATCATATCGTCTCTGCCTATAAAGACAATGTAGCTTTTATAGAAGGACCAGAAATTGAACAATTTGCACCCCAAAAAGCAGATCAACCCAGTACTTACGAAAAAAATAAAATCAACAGTGTAATTTCTATAAAAGCAGAGACGCACAACTTCCCAACAACCGTAGAGCCTTTTAATGGTGCTGCTACTGGCTCTGGAGGAGAAATCCGCGACCGTTTGGCTGGTGGAAAAGGGTCATTGCCTTTGGCAGGTACTGCTGTATATATGACGCCCTACTCTAGGGTTAAAGAAAATCAAAGCTGGGAACAAGCATTCCCAAAACGAAATTGGTTGTATCAAACCCCATTGGACATCTTGATTAAAGCATCTAATGGAGCTTCCGATTTTGGAAATAAATTTGGACAACCGCTCATCGCCGGTTCTGTATTGACTTTTGAACACCAAGAAGCCCAGCAACGTTTAGGCTTCGACAAGGTCATTATGCTGGCAGGAGGCATCGGATTTGGAAAAGCCGAGCAAGCACAGAAAGCCACACCAAAAAAAGGCGATCGCATCATTATTTTAGGTGGGGACAATTACCGAATTGGAATGGGGGGTGCAGCTGTTTCTTCTGCAGATACAGGTGCTTTTGGAAGCACCATTGAACTCAATGCCATTCAACGGTCAAATCCTGAAATGCAAAAGAGAGTGGCCAATGCCGTCAGAGCTTTGGTAGAAAGTGCAGAAAACCCTATTGTTTCCATTCATGATCACGGTGCAGGGGGACATTTGAATTGCCTTTCTGAATTGGTTGAAGATACCGGGGGAAGCATTCAAATTGACCAACTCCCTTTAGGAGACCCTACGCTTTCTGCAAAAGAAATTATCGGAAATGAATCGCAAGAGCGCATGGGATTGATTTTATCTGCCGAAGATGCCGATATCTTAAAAAAGATTGCCGCAAGAGAACGCGCACCCTTTTACGATGTTGGAGAAGTAACCGAAGATCATCACTTCCGTTTTCATTCTGATAAAAGAGCGGAAACACCGATCGATCTAGAACTGTCTGCTCTTTTTGGGAGTTCCCCAAAAACAATCATGGAAGACACAAATACAGCTGCGAATTTTACCGCTTTGGACTACACCCCCTCATCATTTGAAACCTACTTAAACGATCTGCTTCAGCTCGAGGCTGTAGCCGCAAAAGACTGGCTTACCAATAAAGTAGACCGTTGCGTTAGCGGAAAAGTAGCGCAACAACAATGCGTAGGACCATTGCAATTGCCCTTGAGCAATTGTGGGGTAATGGCATTGGATTATACCGGAACAAAGGGAATTGCTACTGCCATTGGGCATAGTCCTTTAACTGGACTGATAGACCCTAAAGCTGGGTCAATAAATTCCATCGCAGAGGCATTGACCAATATTGTATTTGCTCCTTTAGAGGGTGGTTTAAATGCTGTTTCGCTTTCTGCAAATTGGATGTGGCCCTGCAACAATCCTGGAGAGGACGCACGTCTATACCAAGCTGTTGAAGCCTGTTCAGAATTTGCAATAGCACTAGGCATTAATATCCCGACAGGGAAAGACTCCCTCTCGATGAAACAAAAGTATCCAGAGGGAGATGTCCTTGCTCCAGGTACAGTAATCATATCTGCTGCAGGTCAATGCAGTGATGTGTCTAAAGTTGTTACCCCAGTATTGCATGAAAATGGTGGAGATTTGTATTATTTAGACTTTAGCAAAAGTGCACCCCATCTTGGTGGGTCTTCTTTTGCGCAGGTACTGAATGCAATAGGACAAGATGCACCCACAGTGACGGATGCAAACTATTTTAAAAATACATTCAATGCCACCCAAGAAGCCATCAAAGAAGGGATTATTTCTGCTGGGCATGATGTTGGGTCTGGAGGGTTAATAACCACCCTACTCGAGCTTTGTTTTGCCTCCCCCTCCCTTGGACTTGATTTAGACACCAAAGCGCTTAACACAGATACATTTAAAGCATTGTTCTCGGAACGCTGTGGAATCGTCCTTCAATCCTCAACCGATTTAACCGACTATTTCAAAGCAAAAGAAATTCATGTTGTCGCTTTAGGGAAAGTAACATCCAATGAAAGCATCTCTTTGGATGTAGCGGATCAAAAAATAAAGCTTGACATTCAAGCATTGCGGAACCTGTGGTTTTCTACTTCTAGCGCTTTAGATGCTAAACAAACGCAAAAAGAACAAGCAGCAGTTCGTCAAAAAAATATTTTATCTCAACCGCTTTCGTATGCATTCCCAAAAAACTTTGATGGAAAAACGCCAGCGCAAAAAGCGAAAAAAATAAAAGCAGCCATCATCCGTGAAAAAGGGAGTAATTCAGAAAGAGAAATGGCCTATGTGATGGATATGGCTGGCTTTGAAGTTAGAGATGTTCACATGACGGATTTAATTTCTGGAAGAGAAACTCTGGAAGACATTCAATTCATCGCTGCCGTAGGCGGGTTTTCAAATTCAGATGTTTTGGGTTCTGCAAAAGGATGGGCAGGTGCATTCAAATACAATGAAAAAGCCAAAAAAGCGTTGGATCAATTTTTTGCTAGACCAGATACCCTTTCTTTAGGGGTGTGCAATGGATGTCAACTTTTTGTAAGTCTTGGCGTATTGACGCCTGAAGATGAAAAACAACCGTATATGGATCATAACGATTCTGGAAAGTTCGAATGCGTTTTCTCTAGTGTAACACTACAGGAAAGTAGTGCTGTAATGCTAAAAGGACTGGAAGGGAGTCAATTGGGAATTTGGTCTGCACACGGAGAAGGTAAATTTGTTTTTCCATACGATGAAAGTCATTATCAGATTCCAGCGAAATACAGTCATGAAGGTTTTCCGAGTAATCCCAATGGTTCGGATTACAATGCCGCCATGTTAAGCAGTCAAGACGGAAGACATTTGGTAATGATGCCACACCTCGAACGCTCTACCTTCCCATGGAATTGGGGGCATTATCCCTCTGACCGATCAGACGAAGTTAGTCCTTGGGTAATGGCGTTTCTAAATGCTTACGATTGGTTGGAGAGCAAAAAATAATAATTCCTCACTTTTTTCCTTATATTTAGTAACCAAAAATTAAAATTGGCACTAAATTATTATGGAAACTACACGATTATTTGACTTTTTAACAAAGCAACTCGATACCCCTATTGAAAAATGTTTGAACACCAAGTACAATGGAAAATGGGAACATACCTCTACCCAATCTTTCTATGATCAAGTGCAACAGGCTTCAAGAGCACTCCACAATATGGGAATCCGTAAAGGCGATAAAGTTGCCTTAATTTCTACCCAAAACCGAACCGAATGGTGTATCATGGATTTAGGTGTATTGCAGTTAGGTGCCGTAACTGTTCCTATTTATCCTACCATCACCGCTCCAGAATATGAGTACGTATTAAATCACTCAGAAAGTCAATACTGCTTTGTTTCTGATGTTGATGTTTTTGAAAAACTCAATCGTGTAAAAGACAACACTAGTTTAAAAGGAATTTATTCTTTTGACGATATAAAAGGCTGCGATTCCTGGAAAGAAATATTCAAGCAAGATGACGCATCACTAGAAGCGACCATCAATGAAATTAAAGCTGCTGTTTCGCCAGATGATTTGGCAACCATCATCTACACTTCTGGAACGACTGGACGCCCTAAAGGAGTAATGCTGAGCCATCAAAACATCAGTGCTAATGTCATTGAAAGTTCTAAACGTCTTCCATTAAATGCAAACGAAAATGTTGCGCTTAGCTTTCTCCCCGTATGTCACATTTTTGAACGGGCTATGCTGTATGGATACTACAATAAAAACATTCAAATTTATTTTGCAGAATCCCTAGAAACCATATCAGAGAACATCAATGAAGTAAAGCCTTATTTTATGACGGCTGTACCCCGTCTATTGGAAAAGGTATACGATAAAATTTATGCAAAAGGTGCTGAGCTAGATGGAGCTAAACAAAAATTATTTTACTGGGCCGTAGATATCGGATTACAATACGAGCCTTATGGGCAAAATGGTTTCCTTTATGAAATCAAACTTGCAATAGCCCGTAAACTTATCTTTTCTAAGTGGAGAGACGCACTTGGGGGGAATTTAAAAATGATCTGTTCTGGAAGTGCCGCACTCCAACCCAGACTTGCCAAAGTATATACCGCAGCTGGAATGACGATTGCAGAAGGGTACGGACTGACAGAAACTTCCCCTGTAATTTCAGTAAATGAAATGGAAAATAAAGGCTTACGCATGGGATCTGTTGGAAAACCACTGGACACTCTAGACGTGAAAATTGCTGAAGATGGAGAAATCCTATGCAAAGGACCCAATGTAATGATGGGGTACTACAAAGATCCTGAAAAAACAGCTGAAGTCATTAAAGATGGCTATTTCCACACAGGAGATATTGGAGTAATCGATGCTGATGGATTCTTAAAAATTACCGACCGTAAAAAACAACTTTTTAAAACCTCTGGAGGAAAATACATCGCCCCACAACTGCTTGAAAACCAAATGAAGCAATCCTTGTTTATAGAACAAATCATGGTCATTGGCGAAGGCCAGAGAATGCCTGCTGCATTGATTCAGCCCTCTTTTGAATACATTGAAGTATGGGCAAAGGACAACAATATAGCCATAGGGAATACCCCAGAAGAGATGGTTAAATGTCCTGAGCTTGTGGCGGCAATAGAAAAAGACATTGAACAGCACAATCAGGAGTTTGGGAAATGGGAACAAATTAAAAAGTTCGAGCTTATTCCTGAAGTTTGGAGCATAGATGAGGGCCACCTCACCCCTACCATGAAAGTGAAAC
The DNA here is from genome assembly GCA_965662875.1 of Candidatus Arcticimaribacter sp. Classification (GTDB taxonomy): domain Bacteria; phylum Bacteroidota; class Bacteroidia; order Flavobacteriales; family Flavobacteriaceae; genus Arcticimaribacter. Next base: position 11,150 of record CBFIJA010000035.1, on the reverse strand, counting down.
GCAAAGTAGTGCAAGAAAAATATCAAGATTTGTGCGATAAGATTTACGCTTAATAAACTACTCCCCGCTGTATGCGGGGATTTTTTTTTCAATATACTATGCTTGCATAATATATTTTATTATATTTGAATTCAATTAAATTAAAATGAAAGTCAAAACCATTGAATATGCACTGCGTTCTACTTGGCAACTCATAACACAAATGTACAATGAGAAAGCCACAGAATACGACGCCACCATGACAATGGCTTTTACATTATTAAGTGTAGATCCTGAAGGAACTCCCTCTACTGCATTAGGCCCAAAGATGGGTATGGAGGGGACTAGCTTGTCAAGGATTTTAAACGTAATGGAAGAAAAAAATTACATCTACAGACAGCCCAACCCAGAAGATGGACGCAGTGTCTTGATTTTTTTAACCGAACAAGGCAAAGAAAAAAGAGCGTTATCCAAAGAAACCGTTTTGGAATTTAATAACAGTATAATAAATAATATCTCACCAGAAAAGATGAATCACTTTTTTGAAGTGATAGAGGTAATTAAAGAACAGGTAAACAACAAAACACTCATTGCATAAAAAAAGAACTATGGAAGCAACAAAAGAGAATAAAGGAATTAAAGGAGGAGCATTTGTAGTGCAACAAACACCTGCACAAGAAGTGTTTACTCCAGAAGATTTTAGTGAAGAGCAATTGATGATGAAAGAAGCTGTTCAAGAGTTTGTGGATAGAGAAATCATCCCACACAGAGAACGCTTTGAACAAAAAGACTATGCGCTTACAGAAGAAGTTATGCGTAAAGCCGGTGAGCTTGGTTTTCTTGGCGTTGCTGTACCAGAAGAATACAACGGATTAGGGATGCCATTTACCTCAACCATGCTTGTATGCGACTACATTTCCGGAGCCAACGGTTCTTTTTCTACCGCTTTTGGGGCACATACAGGTATCGGTACCATGCCCATCACGCTTTATGGAAATGAAGAACAAAAGAAACAATACGTATCCAAATTGGCTACAGGAGAATGGTTTGGTGCCTACTGCTTAACAGAACCTGGAGCAGGATCTGATGCCAATTCAGGAAAAACAAAAGCTGTGCTTTCAGAAGACGGAAGCCACTACCTAATCACAGGGCAAAAAATGTGGATTTCCAATGCCGGTTTTGCTGACTTATTCATTGTATTTGCCCGTATAGAAGACGATAAAAACATTACCGGTTTTATTGTTCCTAAAGACCTCTCTAATGGAATCACCTTAGGGGATGAAGAACACAAACTCGGCATCAAAGCCTCCTCTACGCGACAAGTTTTCTTTAACGAAACCAAAGTGCCTGTTGAGAATATGCTTGCAGGGCGTGGCGAAGGATTTAAAATTGCCATGAATGCATTAAATGTTGGACGAATCAAATTAGCAGCAGCTTGTTTGGAAGGTCAGCGTCATATCGTTTCTTTAGCTGTAAAGTACGCAAACGAAAGAGTTCAGTTTAAAACACCAATCGCACAGTTTGGTGCCATTCAAGGGAAATTGGCTACCATGGCTGCCAATTGTTTTGTTACAGAGGCTGCTAGCTATCGCGCTGCCTATGATATTGAACAACGCATCGACCAACTCCTTGCAGAAGGACTAAGCCACCAAGAAGCTGAACTTAAAGGGGTAGAAGAATACGCCATTGAGTGTTCTATCCTAAAAGTTGCCGGTTCTGAAAATGCTCAAAACTGTTCGGATGAAGGTTTACAAATTTATGGAGGAATGGGATTCTCAGCAGATGCCCCAATGGAAATGGCATGGAGAGACTCTCGAATTGCTCGAATCTATGAAGGAACCAATGAGATTAACCGCATGTTATCCGTAGGAATGCTCTTGAAAAAAGCAATGAAAGGCGAAGTTGATTTTATGGGAGCTGCTACTGCTGTAGGGCAAGAGTTGATGACCGGGGGAATTGAAAAAGTAAAAGCCTCTGCAGTTCTGTTTGAGCAAGAAAAACAGCTCATTGAAAATCTTAAAAAAGTGTTCTTAATGGTTGCTGGTGCTGGGGTTCAAAAGTTCGGTCCTAAACTAGATGCTGAGCAACAGACGCTAATGGCGATTTCAGACATCCTAATTCAAACCTATATGGCAGAATCAGCACTCTTAAGAGTCGAGAAAAACTGTTCTCGTTTTGGTGTTGATAGTCAGTCGGATCAAATTGCTATGGTTCAATTGTACTTGTTTGAAGCCATCGAAAAAGTAAATGCAAAAGCCAAAGAAGCAATCGTTTCTTTTGCAGAAGGTGCGCAATTGACCGGTATGATCAGCGGTCTAAAACAATACACCCGTTATGCAGAATATCCTAATGTAGCAGAATTGAGAAAAACCATTGCGGCGAAAGTCATTGAGGAAAATAAGTACCCCTTCTAAACTACTGGTTTTATTTCAGTTAATGAAGTTTTGTTTGATTGTAACTCCCGAAGAGGGCATTCTTCGGGAGTTTTTTTATCTTACTGCCTAAAATTCATTTTATGAAACTCTATCGCCTTCTTTTTGTATTTACTTTTCTCTCCATCTTTTCCCAACACCTGCTTCACGCACAAAGTGATTTTGACTTTTATGCAATAGTGGAGGGTGTTTCAGAAGAAAGAATTGAAAAGGACATAAGAACTTTAGCCAACTTTGGTACCCGACATACACTGAGCGACACTCTTTCTGAAACAAGAGGAATCGGAGCTGCTAGACGATGGATCTTTAAGGCTTTCAAAGAGATTGCCACGGCATGCGCGGGGTGTATGGAAGTTTCTTATCAAAAAAACTATGTTGAACCCGATGGGAGACGCATTGTAAAGCCGGTTTGGATCAACAATGTTATTGCCGTTCAAAAAGGGTCAAAATACCCCAACCGCTTCATTGTCATGAGTGGGGATATAGATTCTCGTATTTCTGACCCCAACAATTATGCTGATGACTCTCCAGGAGCTAATGATAATGCGAGTGGCATGGCAGGTACTATAGAAGCTGCACGTGTCTTGTCTCAGTACACTTTTGAAAACAGCATCCTTTATGCAGGGCTTGCAGGAGAAGAACAAGGGCTTTTTGGTGGAAAAGGCTTGGCTGAATACGCCAAAGAACAAGGTTGGGAAATTGTTGGTATTTTAAACAATGATATGATAGGAAATATAAAAGGAGTCGACGGAGTTATTGACAACCGTAGCTTTAGAATATTTTCTGAACCTGTACCACCAACAGAAACCGATAGAGAACGTCGAAGTCGTCGTTTCTATGGCGGAGAAGTAGATGGAATCTCAAGACAATTGGCGAGATACATACACAAGCAAGTGAAAAAATACATGCCGGAAATGAACCCCATGATGATCTATAGACTGGACCGTTTTGGTCGTGGTGGACACCATAGACCTTTTAATGATGTTGGATTTGCCGGTGTGCGCATTATGGAGGCACACGAAAACTACACCCAACAACACCAAGACATCCGTCACGAAAATGGGATTGACTACGGAGATGTGGTCGATGCAGTGAATTTTGAGTACGCTGCAAAATTAACTGCAGTGAATGCCATAAATCTGGCTGCTATAGCGTGGGCTCCCCCCGCGGTACAAAAATTTTCAATCGGTGGAATTGTAGAAGCTGATGTGAAATTTAGATGGACTAAAGTAAAAGACAAGGCTATAGCAGGTTATAAAATTTATTGGCGCGATACCACTTCCCCTACTTGGGACAATAGCCGATTTGTAGGAAATACAGATGAGGCAGTTTTAAAAGGAATAGTGATTGACAATTTCTTGTTTGGCATCGCTACTGTTGGAACGAATGGGCAAGAAAGTCCAATTGTATTTCCCAATTCAATTTTTAGAAATTAATACCGATCTGTTTTTACTTCTTTATAGGGATTACTTGTAACAATTCTGTTTTTGGTTAATAGCTCGAATGCCACAGAAAGCTCAAAGACACTAGGACTGAAAAATTTACTGGGGATGTTTCGTGCGAAATTGTACTGAATACCCATTTTAATCCGCTCCAATCGGACCCCAAAATTTACTCCATAAACCGTTAATTTAGCTTGATCTTTCAGCGAAACCGATTGTGTAGCCCCCAAATGAAATCCACCCAGTTGAAACACTTCACCTAGCCGAGCGTAATAATCGTTATTTTGACTACTGAATAAACCGTATAAACGAAAATAATTTTCATCTGATAAATTCGATAACTTAGTGTTATTCAAAGACCATTCCCCTATCGACTGAAAAACAAATCGCATAGGAATTTTTTCTATAGCTTCAGCATTAAACGAAACATTTGAACGGTTTAAATGCTGCACTGAAAAGCCAAAAATATATTTGTTACTGTGCACCAAGACCCCTGCATTTAGGTCAAAATAATTAATGTTGAGTTGAGCCCCGTGTACAAGCGGATCCGAAGACTGAACCGCTGTAAAGCCTGTCAATACATCGATTTGATCCTCTAAGACCAGATTTTCTGACCGGCTTGAAAACTGAGTATATCCCAGAGATAAAGAGGGAAGTGCGATCCACTTAGAACTCAACGGTAAATGATAAACAAAAGACAGTCGGGCTATATTTTCTCTGAGCTCAAGAGCTTCATTCTCCAAAGAACGAAAATCTGCACCCAGACTAAAAGAATGCTCGTCAAATGCAAAAGCTCCAAAAACATACTGGGTGTTTAATCCGTCTGTTTCATTAATCTTAATGCGGTTATAGACAACGCCTGCTTCGCTTTTGGCGTTTAAACCAAAAAAACTAGCATTGTACAATTGTTGCTGGATGGAAAGGGTTTGAACCGATTCAAATTGTCCGAAAAGAAAACTAACTTTTAGAACTAGCCCTAAAAAGAAAATAGAATGTACCCTCATTTGATCAATATAAAAGTTCCCGAATCTTGAACTTCGGTTTCGTCTTGTAAATAGCCTGTCATGGTGTATAGATACATTTTGTGCCCCGCTCCTTCTACGCTACCATTCCATCCTTGGAAAGCAATTCCCTCTGGATTTTGATCATCCGTTTCTTTAATGTTCTCTACATAAAGAAGATTACCGTTATAGTCATAGATGGATAAATTTGCTTGGACAAATCCTGTAATTAAAGGTCTAAAGCGGTCGTTTACAAAATCATCATTGGGCGTAAATGCATTCGGGGCGTGAATGCTGTATCCTTTTCCTACATGAACCTGTTGGGATACTTCCTGAAAACATCCTGCAGCGTTGAACGTTTTTAGTTGAACGAGAAAAGAACCTTCGGTCAGAAAACGATGTGTGGTAGGAGAAACAGCCTCTGAAATAATGTCTCTTTCAATCCGGTCAGAACCATCGCCAAAATTCCATTCTGAACGTACATAAGGACTTTTCGAAGTGTTAAAAAATGTTACTTCTTCCCCTAAACGAACTCGATTATTTTCCAAGTTTGACGCTGCATCAATAAAGAAATTGGCGTCACCGATCGCTATGTTTATGGGAATACGCTCCAATACACAGCCTGCGATGTTTCCTATTTCCAAAACTTCTTCTGTAAAAGGGGTTTCTACCAATAATCGGTAATAACGCTCCTCAACAATTTCAATGACATCCAGTACTTCATCTCCGATTTTAAACAACAACTCTTCATGAAGGTTATTGAAGATTTCTACAATAATATTTCCTGCTTTACCCTGACATAGATCTCGATCGAATATGGGGGGCGATTGTAATATCACAGGAGCCTTACTTTCTACCAAAAATTCCTGAGTATAATAGTAGGGACTTGGACTTACATCTGTTGTACAGTCCGATAATAAAGAGCGAACCTCCAATTTATATCGCCCTTCAATTAAATTTTGTAAGTACACGGCATTGGTAAAATTATTCAAGGGGACAAATGCCTGGTTTGATTGTAAGGGCTTATAAGACCATTGAATGGAATAGGGTCCTACCCCATTTGCTATTTCTATCCCAATCGTTCCTGGAAATTCAGCATTATCCAAACAGCCATCGTTTAAAACTGTAACTAAATCTCCTGATTCGTCTGTTAAGATGCCCCTTATTTCAAATGCTGTTACTTCATCATTGCTCACTTCTATTGAAAGGGTATCGTCTCCTTCAAAAACACAATTATTTTGATCCCGAATTTTTAAAAAATATCGACCCGGTTGTGCAAAAGGAATTGAATAGCCTATAAAGGTCTGTGTAACGGTTTGGGCAGGTAAGATGTCCTCATCTGGGACATAAACCCAGGATAAATCATAAAGGGGTCCTTCCTCAGTATCGAAAGGAATCCCCCCCTGAATGTCATCAAAATCAAGGGCTATATGGGCAGTTCCACCGCAAGGGTCTGCAACATAGTTCTGTTGTCCGGAAAATTGAATAGGGCTTATTTCTTCAATTTCAAAAAACAATTCTTCTGCACAAAAGTTGGCCGTAGAGGATTCAATTTTCAACGCATGTTGACCCGGAGAAAGCCCTCTTAAAGTGTATAAAAAATGTACAGGATCATAGTTTAAATTCGGAGAGTTTGATGGAATTACCTGGTCATTTAAACGCATTACAGGTTCATCAAGAATGGTCTGACTAGAATTTTGGATTGTCACCGTGTTTTCCAACTGAAAAGTCAATACGCCCGTTTCTTGAGTTTCATAACACGTAGAGGCATCATTGGAAACTGTTGAAGAAACAATTGCCAAGTTTTGTTCTCTGATGATAATTTCTTGTGTAGTATGATGCAGGGTACATGATGTCAAACCACTCCTAATCAGAGCGGTAAGCTGAGCGCGATAGACTCCAGCAGATAGGGATTGGGGATAGGTAAGATCATTCAAGTGCGGTAAAGCCAACCAATTTCCGTTTTCCGCTTTTTGCTCCCATCGAATTTGCTGCTGATCAAATCTTCCACCCGTAATCTCTAGTCGTATTGCTCCCTGAACGGCAGGGTTGCAAAGGATTACGTCTTGTACAAAAGGGAGGGTCACGGATATATCAGCGGCACAAGTTTCATCTTCATCCGTCAGAATTTGAATTAAAATTCGGTTTGAATAGGCTACGCAACTTATCCCTGAATCGAAAAACACAACTTTACGCCTAAAATAGACGGATTCTACCAGATTGTGTGGCTGAAAATTTTCCTGTGAAGCGTTTAAGACATCATGCCATTCTTCTCCGTCAAGAGCACTTTCCCATTGATAGGTTACAGTACTTAAAGAACTTATCTCCATGTTGTTTACGTACCCCTTTTCTATACTGATCAGTTCTTCCGGGATTTGAGATCCAAAAACAACTTGATCGCCCGTTATGCTCCCCCCTGTTAGAACAATTTCTTCTAAACTTGTTGATACTAAAGCCGAACAAGCCTGAACAGTGCTAACCTCTGCGGTGACTACAACATGACCGTTTAATTGTGGGGGAGTAAACGTTGCTAAACTACTGGAAGCCTGGAAAAGAATGTCATTTACATAAAAAGTATAGAATGCTCCACCACTCGCCCTAAACGCTATCGCTTGATCAGCACAATAATAGCTTCCTTCAATATTTGCCTTTATTTCAGGTTCATTTGGTGGTGGATGCACCGTTAGCGTTAAACTGTTCGTTAGTGTTGGCGAACTATTGGAAGTAGAAGTGTTTTCATAATAGTGCGCATAGTAAATGGATCCTGAACTTGGATTTACGAGGGCATGAGTAGCTTGAGAACTTCTCGCTTGAAGTGTTTCCATTGTGCGGCTCGCATTAATGGAAAAAAACTCGAATGTGTAGGAGGCATTACCTCCGCTTACAAGAAGATGAATCGACTCCCCTTCGCAGAGAGAAATATCCGCCCCCGTTCCTATAGATGAAGAGAGTGTCACCGGGGATTGGGCGGAAATGATAAAATGACTTAGAAAGAGTATACTTAGGTGTAGAACACCTAAAATGTGAAGTTTTGGGGCCTTCATTGTAGGGTATTATTTGATTTGGATATTTTAATATACAAAATATTCCTTAACCAACAATAAAAAAAAGAATTTATTGAATTTTAACCCAAGAAATGGAGCTTAATAATAGTTGTCTATTTGAAGACGGTTGTATTGTCCTCTTCTGTTTCTTCGATAAATACTGAAATCAAAGGTAACAAACAACTCAAAAATACTTGGGGAATACACTGCTCCTGGAGATTGGAAAGGGAAATTGTACAATATTCCAAAATCAAAATTCTCTACAGCCAATCCAATAGAAACCCCTACGTTGTTTAACGCAAAGGTATTCAAGGATGCTGCTTGTTGACTTAGACCAACTGAAAATTCTCCGAGTTGAATGTCTTGCGAAAGATAAATGACAATGGCATCACCAAACTTTGTGAAAGACCCATAGGCATACAAATAAGAATAGCGTGGTAAAAAGCGTCTTTCGTAAGGATTGAGATCAAATTCATAGGCACCTTGTACAGAAACACTAATGGGCATTTCGAACGGTACTTCTTTATTGTAGGAAGCATTGGGCTTATTGAGGTGTTTTAGGGTAAGGCCCGCCATAAACTTATCTGTATGGAGTAGAAAGGACGCTCCCAAATCAAAGTAGTTTACATTACTGATTACGGGTGCCAACGGATCTATTGACTCTGTATTAATAAAGCCAGTTGCTGTGTTCAATTGATCTTCAAAAATCAAGTTTTCAGGATTGACCGACGAACTCCCAAAACCGATGGTAACGGCTGGTAAGAAGTACATGTCATTGTCAAACTGCAGCTTGTATACATAAGATAAATTGGCCAAGTTGGTTGTCAATCCAGTGTTTTGAATCTTAAAGGAGTTGATGTCTACACCCAAACTAAAATCTAAGTTTTGAAACGCTAAAGCCCCAAAAACGTACTTTGTGTCCATTTTATCGAACTCATTCAATTTGACCTGATTGTAAAGTACCCCAACTTTATTTAGGCTGTTGAAACCAAAATAACTGGGATTGGTCTTTTGCATAAACTTAGAGTGGTTTACAATATAGTCGTCTTGGGCATAGCTTTGTCCAAAGAACAACAACAGTCCAAACATCAATATATAATATGTTCCCTTTCTACTTTGCATTAATTAATCAATATAAAGGTTCCACTCTTCTCTATTTCTGTTTCACCGTCTAACAATACCCCATATGCGGTATAGATAAAGTAAGGTGAGAACGGTGCATTACTGGCATCCCATCCTGTGATGGAAATTCCTTGAATGTTCGTCAAGTCTGCTTCTTCCACATATTCATTGTAGACTACGTTTCCACGGTAATCGTATACCGTAAAGGTCATGTTTGCAAATCCACTAAACAACGGACGGAAGTTGTCGTTAACCAGGTCATTGTTCGGTGTAAATACATTAGGTACCATGATGTTGTATCCTTTACCAACGGAAATGGGTTTAGTGATTTCTTCAGAACAACCGATGTCATTGTATATTCTAAGCGTTGTAAAGTATGTTCCAGATATACCATAGGTATGTCTTACAGGTATGATACTGTCTGTAAGCGTTGGCACAATCTCTGGTGGTGTATTGTCTCCAAAGATCCACTCAGAAGTTACGTAAGGATCTGTTGATGTATTCTCAAAAGTAATTTCTTCGCGTGCTAGTATTACACTAGAAGCCTCAAAGTTTGGCGAAGTGTAATTGAAGTTTGGATCTCCAATACCACGGTTGATTTCAGTGGTAATCCAACATCCTTCTTCATTTACAATCTTGAAGTTCGCAGAATCTACAGCATTAACAATGGCTACCGACCACGAACGATCGCTGAGACGTACCACATCGGAATTTGGAATCAAAATATCGTTGTAGTAGAAACTTAAGTTTCCGTTGTTGTTGTCGAAAATGTCGACAATCAATCTTCCTTGTTGACCGGTACACAAGTCTTCGTCTACAAAGGGTCCGTCCATGATATACAGTTCTCTGTTTGGAGACACTTGAATGATTTCTTCGTAATACAAGTAGTCGTTGTTCAAGAAATTATTCTGCTGTGAACATTCTCTAACTCTTGGATTCTGAGAAGTAATCACCAATTTGTAGTTTCCAGGAATCAAGCCGTCAAGGAAGGTTCTGTTGCTGTATTCCGTCAATTCTCTATAACCCAATAGACGTGAATTTGGATCATTTGGATCTACGATTGCATTTGGTGTTACAACTGTTGGATCTTCAACATACCAAGTGATTTGGTACGGCAGTAATCCTCCTTCTAGATTGACACCAATCTGACCGTCTAGTCCTCCACTATCACAATTTGGAGAAATAGATTTCACCAATTCTGTTGGATCATCTGGGTTTGGTAATGCTGCACTTACCGTAAACGGTGTAACAACATCTTCAACAATGATGTCTAAGGGTTCGCTGCTGGAATTGATGTCACACGAGTCATAGAAACATCCGTTACTGTCTGTAATTTTCACACAATACGTTCCTGGAGGTGCATTTTCAATCACGCGACCAAAGAACTTGGTTGGGCTTTGTGTTACATCGTTTGGCGTATAAGTCCATTCGTATTGGTAGGTAGGTAAACCGTCTACAATAAAGGGTACCCCACCTGCGGCTTGCCCTTCAATTCTTTCTACTCTTCCCGTACAAATATCCGTTTCAATAATGGTCTGCCCGACGTATTCTATAGGCAAGTAGTCTTGCAATTCAAAGAAGAATACTTCTGAACAAGCAACCAATGTTGATGTAGCAGGCAATGAAGCCGGCAAACGTTCTTCGACGATCAACGTATAACGATCTGCTGGTAATTCAGGATAACGGTACACATATCCTTGTGGTTTTGGGTCGATAAAGCCATCGTTGTCAAGGTCCCAACTGCTTGGATTATTTATAGACGAACCAGACTCCGTCAACAAGGTAATGTTGAAACTATTGGATCCTAAGTTTCGATTTAAACTTTCAGAGATGCTAAACAAGACATCGGATGTAAAGTTACTGCTGTAGTTATCGCAGAACGCTGGGTTATTTTCAATGGTTCTGAAGTTTGTGATCTCAATAGAGCTCTCTTCTAGAATGATGCTATTGGTCAACAATGCACCGCCACAATTTTCAGAACGCCCGTCAGAAATTTCTGCACGATAAATTCCTTCATCCAATCCTACTACGGTTGCAAATCCATTCAGATCAGTCAACGGTACCCAATCATCTGTTGTGGTATTGGTAACTACACTTCCACTTGATGTTGTAGTAGTAACATAAGTATAC
>CBFIJA010000034.1:0-17345 GCA_965662875.1 Candidatus Arcticimaribacter sp. | reverse complement strand
TGAACTGGATGTTCCAGCATCTATGGCTAAAATGTATTTCATGTCATTCCAATTTTCTTGAAATTACATTTTTTCAGGAGACACTCCAAGGATTAGCGCTATTTCTCTATAAAAAACATATAGTGTTTTCTAAAAATGAATTGTTTGTTTTTTGCAGGAATTAAGTCAAATCTTTTTAACTTGAAATGCACAAATTTTTTCGAATGAATTCCCTTTACGATTTTAAAATCACTACTCAAACTTCTTTTGAACAAGCGCGAAAAAAAGCGGTAGATTCCCCTGAAATTTTTTGGTCTGAAATTGCACAGACCTTTGAGTGGATGAAGCCTTGGGATGACGTATTGCAGTTTGATTGGAGTGTTCCCAAAACCGAATGGTTTATTGGCGGTCAATTGAATATTACGGTCAACTGTCTGGATCGTCATGCAATTACCCAACCCGATCGAATCGCGATGTATTGGGAACCCAATTCTCCAGACGATATGGGGCAAACCTATACCTATAAGGAATTGTTAGCGGCGGTTTGTCAATTTGCAAATGGATTGAAAAATCAAGGCATTAAAAAGGGGGATCGGGTGTGCTTGTATATGCCTATGGTTCCTGAGTTAACCATTGCTGTATTGGCATGTGCTCGCATCGGTGCAGTTCACTCTGTAGTATTTGCAGGCTTTTCTTCTTCTGCATTGGCTGCCCGAATCAACGATGCTCAGTGTGCATTGTTGGTTACTGCAGATGGAGCCTTTCGCGGGGATAAAATCATCGACCTAAAATCCATTGCCGATGAGGCTTTGCACGAATGTCCTTCTGTAAAAAAATCAATTGTCTTTCAACGAACATTTTCGGAGGTACAATGGAACAATAAAAGGGACGTTTGGTGGCACGACTTTATTTCAGGTTTGTCCAATAATTGCCATCCTACCCCCATGGATGCAGAAGATCCTTTATTTATATTATACACCTCAGGTTCTACCGGAAAACCCAAAGGAATGGTCCACAGTTGTGGTGGCTACATGGTTTACACCGCTTATAGCTTTATGAATGTATTTCAATACAGCCCAGGGGATGTATATTGGTGTACGGCAGACATTGGCTGGATTACGGGGCACAGTTATATGGTCTATGGGCCTTTGGCCTGCGGGGCAACCTCAGTACATTATGAAGGGGTGCCTTCTTATCCAAAATGGGATCGCTTTTGGCAGATATGTGCTAAATACAAAGTCAATCAATTTTACACGGCGCCTACGGCAATTCGAGCCTTGGCGAAACACCCTACAAAAATCATTGAGGACCATGATTTATCTGCTTTAAAAGTATTGGGATCCGTTGGAGAACCCATCAACCAAGAAGCTTGGGATTGGTATTCCAAGCACATAGGAAAGAATAAAACGCCTATTGTAGATACTTGGTGGCAAACGGAAACAGGAGGGATTCTGATCTCCTCTTTGGGAGGGGTAACTGCGGACAAAGCCACTTTTGCAACCCACCCCTTACCCGGGGTTCAGGCAGCCCTTGTAGATGAAAAAGGACAACCAATAATAGAGACCATTGGCGAGGGGATACTAACCATCAATTACCCATGGCCTTCCATTGCCCGAACCATATACGGTGATCACCAGCGCTACAAAGAAGTTTATTATTCAGCTTTCCCCGGGCGTTATTTTCCTGGAGACGGAGCATTGCGCGATGCAGAAGGAAACTATAGAATTACAGGACGTGTCGATGATGTAGTCATCGTATCTGGACATAATTTGGGCACGGCCCCTATTGAAAATGCAATCAATGCACATCCAGATGTTGTCGAAAGTGCCGTAATAGGATATCCTCATGAGATCAAGGGCAATGCTTTGATGGCCTATGCTATTGTTTATGATGGAGTAGTGGCGACAGAAGAATTAATTCAAAGTATCCGTCAAAAGGTATCTGACCAAATAGGCCCTATTGCAAAACCTGATCGAATTCTAGTGGTTTCCGGTTTGCCCAAAACACGAAGCGGAAAAATCATGCGTCGTATATTACGGAAACTTGCAGCTGCTGAATTTGAGGCCCTAGGAGACATTTCTACCTTGTTGAATCCTGAAGTAGTTACAGAAATAAAAGAAGCCTTAACGAATCAATAGGACCAAAGCGCCAATTGCTGTTAATCCTAAAATAAGTTTTCTATAGCTCTTGTCGTTGATTTTATCAACCAAACGGACACCTACCCACAATCCTGCAATTAGAAAGGGAAGAAAACTAATACTTGTCATTAGGGACCCGCTGTCGATTGTTTTCCATACCCATATATGAAAGGGAAGTTTAAAAAGGTTTATGATAAAAAATACATAGGCAGAAGTTCCGATGAATACATTCTTAGGAACCCGCATCGCCAAAAAATAGATGTTAGTAACTGCTCCCGCTAAATTTCCAATCATTGTGGTGAATCCCCCTAATACGCCGAGTGTTCCTGCAAAGCCCCAATGCGATGGGATGTTTTTGGGTGGTTTTTTTTCGCTGTAAAACAAAAAACATGTGGTCAGAAGGATAAGACCTGCCATAGCAACTTTGAAGGTGCTTTCGTCTAAAAAGTTTCCACCAAAAGTTCCTAGTACTACGCCTAATGCCATCCATGGAATAAGTTGAAACACATATTGCCAATGTGCATATTTCTTGTAGTAGAGGATGGCGAAAATATCTCCACAAATCAAAAGCGGCATGAGAATTCCGGTGGAAGCCTTTGCATCATATGCGTAAACAAAAAGCACAACAATGAAAACTGCAATGCCTTTTACACCGGATTTAGCGATCCCCAATAAAAAACTGCCCAAAGCAGCCAACAAAAAACCATTGCTTATCATCCCCCTCTCTTAAGGGAACAATTATACACTTTTCTCTACAGTTTATCCGATCAAATGATGATCTTTGTCAAAGATTTTATTTCTTTTAGCCTTGACCAAACCTATACAATACATGCTGTTTAGCACCCTGTGTTTTGCAGCCATGAATCTCCTGATCAAATACTTGGTTCATTTTCCAACATTTGAATTGGTTTTTTTTCGCTCTTTAAGTTCTTTGGTTATAACGGCAGGGGTGTTACGTGCAAATAAAATATCTTTTAAACCTAACCTCCCTGGAATGTTAGTACTTCGTGGGATAGTGGGGGTTACCTCTATGGCACTTTTCTTTTTAGCGGCGCATTATATTCCTATTGGTTCTGCAGTAACCATCCGGTACATTGCACCATTATTTGCTGCTGTAATGGCCTTGTATTTCTTAAAAGAAAAGGTTTATCCATTGCAATGGTTGTTTTTTATCGCTGCTTTTATTGGGGTGGTTTTCATTAAAGGGTTTGATGCTTCCATTTCTATTTTTGGGGTGAGTTTAGTTGTTGTTTCTGCTTTGTTTAGTGCAAGTGTTTACATTATTATTTCAAAGATTGGCCAAAAAGATCATCCACTATTGGTGGTGTTTTTCTTTATGACGATAGCAACTTTGGTTGGTGGGATTGGCAGTTTTTACGACTTTTTGATGCCGAATAAAGAAGAATTTCTTCTTCTTCTTTCATTGGGGATTTTTGGTTTTTACGGTCAGTTGTTTATGACCAAAGCTTTTCAGACAGGAGCTGCCAGTAGTATTGCTCCAATAAAATATGTAGAGGTTGTATTTACAGTTTCTTTTGGAATATATTGGTTTGGAGAAGTGTATACATTTCAGAGCTTTTTAGGAATGTTTTTAGTTATTTTTAGCCTAAGCTTAAACTCTTTATACAAATCGAGAAAAGCAAAATCGTGATTTTTTCACTGACTTTAGATCTCTCTACTTTTTTGTAAAGCATTGTTGTTCAATTCATTTTTTTTATATTCAATAAATTTTAAGGATATGAATGATTTGAAATATTTGTTTGCTTATACCATTCCTCTTGCAGCTTTGGTGTCGGTAACATCTATAGGATGGATGACTTATGCAGCACCTCTTTATGCCTTTTTTTTGATTCCTGTTTTGGAGATATTATTAAAGGATTACGACCATAAATACACAGATAAAGAGAAAGAAAAACGTTTGGGCAATGTTCTTTTTGATGCGTTACTCTATTTGAATATTCCTTTTGTCTTCTGCATTTTATTTTACGGGTTCTATCAATTGACCGTCTTTTCATTTACTTTGACAGAAACTGTTGGTATACTATTGTCTTTGGGGATTTTATTGGCAACCAATGCAATAAATGTGGCCCATGAGCTTGGACATCGGGTAAGTCGAGGAGAACGGTCTCTGTCAAAACTTTTGTTGTTGCCCTGCTTGTACATGCATTTTTATATCGAGCATAATTTTGGACACCACAAAAATGTAGCTACCCCAGAAGATCCTGCAACTTCTAGATACAATCAATCGGTGTATCATTTTTGGTTCACTTCTGTAGTGAATCAATACATCAATGCTTGGAAAATGCAAAATTCACTTTTGAAAAGAGGAAACCACGGTTTCTTTTCAGTATACAATGATATGTTATGGTATATTTTATTCCAATCGTTGTATCTGTTTGGTATTGTTTTATTTTTTGGCACTTCAGGACTGGTGTATGCCTTAATTGTTGGTGTCATGTCTTTTCTTTTTTTGGAGACTATTAATTACGTAGAGCATTACGGTTTGCAACGCAAACAATTGCCTTCTGGGCGATATGAAAGAGTACAACCTCATCATTCTTGGAATTCAAATCACATCATTGGCCGCATTGTATTGTATGAACTTACGCGCCATAGCGATCATCATTTTAAGGCTTCAAAGAAATATCAGGTTTTAGAAAATAAAAGAGAAAGTCCACAGCTTCCGTTTGGTTACCCAACGGCTATTTTGGTCGCCATGTGTCCGCCATTATGGTTTAAAATCATGAATCCAAGAGTTCCAGCAGAGGCCTTGGGCGCGGCGGCATAGTTTTACTAGACTTGGATATCTTATTGAATTGCTAATTCTGAAAAATCATCAAGGGGGATTGGAATACAAAATAAAAAAGGCTTTACAGTATGTAAAGCCTTTTTTTGTAGCGAGAGGGAGACTTGAACTCCCGACCTCCGGGTTATGAATCCGACGCTCTAACCGGCTGAGCTACCTCGCCTATTGATGGTTGCAAATATAAAAAAAAGTGAAATATCAGGCTTCTTTTTTTTAACTAAAAAAGAATTAAAAGGAATGGAATCTCAACATTTTTTCAATATATTGGCGGCTAAACAATACTACGTATGTCCGCCAAAAAACCATTTTCTATAGAGTTTGATTTTCACGCATCTCCACAACTGCTTTTTCAGTATTTGTCAACGCCATCGGGTCTATCTGAATGGTTTGCTGACAATGTAAATTCTCGCGGTGAAGATTTCACTTTTATTTGGGATGATAGTGAAGAGTATGCAAAATTACTTCAAAAAAAGACAAATGAAAAAGTGCGTTTTCGTTGGATAAATGATGAGGAGGACCAAGATGATTATCATTTTGAGTTTAGGATACAAGTAGATGAAATCACTAAAGACGTTTCTTTAATCGTCTCCGATTTTGCCGATGAAGATGAGTTGGATGAGGCAAAGATGCTCTGGGAGAATTTGGTCGGAAGTCTAAAACAAGTTTTAGGAGCAGTCTAGTTCATGATATGTTGTAACGGTGAATTTGTAGCGGGATTAGACAATACATCTCCCGATTTTTTATTGGCGTATACCTCGCAACACGCTCTAACAGAATGTGTTCGTGTAGAGGGAGGAAGAGTGGTTTTTTGGGAGCTCCATTATTTTAGATTAATGGCTTCCATGCGCATCTTACGTATGGACATCCCGATGAATTTTACCCCTGAACAATTACAACTGTGGTTGCTTGAAGTAGCCAATGGAAAGAGTACATTACTTAAAATAAGTGTTTTTGGTGCACACGCGGTTCAAAAAGAAATCCCGCAACCGTCTACTTATTTTTGCATTCAACAAAACTCAGCAGTTCCAATATTTACACATTTGATAGAAGATCAACCCTTTGATTTATACAAAGATCATTACTTAACTTCTGGTTTGTTGAGTCAGATTGAAAGTACCCATGGACAATTGAGAAATACTGCTTGGGTGTACATGCATGAAAACGACTTTTCAGACGGAATACTTTTGAATGAAAAAAAGCACTTGGTTGGAAGCTTAAAGGGAAGTTTATTTTTAGTTCAAGATAAAACCGTGATTACGCCTAGCTTAAGTTCCGGAGCACGTTCTAGTGTTTACCGAAGCAAAAGCATTGAACTGCTAAAGAAGAAAGAAGGGTGGAACGTTGAAGAACGAGAGGTTACTCCGTTTGAATTACAAAAAATGGAAGAGTGTTTTATCATAGATTCGCTATACGGAATCGTCTCCTATACCCGCTACCGAAAAAAAACATACACGACTGAAAAAACACTACAATTGGTTAAAGGGTTTATGACCCATTACCGCTTAGGTTAGTTGTGATTGGGGTTTTCCGGAGAATGTGCCCAAACTTTATATTCGCCTCCCAACGTAAAAAGTATTTTAGACCACAATGCATCAAAAGGTAGGCTTAAAATTTTCTTTTTTGGAATGGAAATAACGATCCATGATTCTGATTTCATCTCCTGTTCCAGCTGTTCATTATCCCAGCCAGAATATCCCATAAAAAAACGAATGTTGTTTTTGTTTAATTCTTTTGTTTGAATTTTTTCTACAACATCATCAAAATTTCCTCCCCAGTACCAATGTTCATCTATCGGGATGCTGTTTTGTATTTTATCTCCTTCTGTATGAACATAAAATAGGTTGTCAGGGTCAACGGGTCCACCGTAAAACACAGGGAAGGGATCTTCGATTTCAGGCAATAAAGCATCCAAAGAAATATTTAAAAGTTTGTTGAGAATAAAACCCAAAGCACTTTTATCAGACTTTTGTGCCAATAGTACTACCGCTCTATGGAAAGAGGGGTCACCTAAAATAGCGGGGTCAGCGACGAGTAGTTTTCCTTGAAGTTCGGGATTTGGCATTGTTCAATATAGTGAACACATTGCATTTAGATGAGATTGGGCAAAAAAAAATCTCCCCGAGGGGAGATTAATATTTTCAAACAGTAAATATTAGTTTACTGAATCAGATAAATCAGCACCTGCCTTAAACTTCACAACGTTTTTAGCAGCGATTTTGATTGTTGCTCCAGTACGTGGATTTCTTCCCTCACGGGCAGCTCTCTTTGATACAGACCAAGATCCAAATCCTACTAAAGATACACGTCCACCCCCTTTTAAGGTACTACCAACGTTCCCTAAGAATGATTCTAATGCTTTTTTAGCAGCTGCTTTTGATACACCAGCATCAGCTGCCATTGCATCGATTAATTCAGTTTTGTTCATAACGTTTAGATTAAAAATTAATATTTTGACTTTAACAAATATATACGCTTTCCAGAAAGTCCAAAGAATTTACCCATGAAATTCGCGTCAATGTTAATAAAAATGCCGTTTTGTTTATAAAAGTAGACTTATTTTAAGGTTGCTCCGGTAGGAAAATGAAAACCATTCAGTAAATCTTTGGCTTTCATTCTTTTTTTATTGGGCAATTGCAGTGCTTTGATTTCTAAAAAACCTTCTCTATGTGCCACTTTTATTGTGTTTTTATTTGCGATTATTTTTCCTGGCGCAAGATTGGTATCACTCTTTTCGGCACTCGCTTCAAAGATTTTAATGCGTACAGACGTTCCGTCGTAATTTAATGTGGTCCAAGCCGATGGGAAAGGATTCAATCCTCGAATATGATGGACCAGATCATCCAATTCTTTGTTCCAGTCTATCCTGGTATTGTGTGGTCCTAGTTTAGGGGCTTCTTTTTCTTTACCGGTGACTTTTTGGGGGTTGGCTTCTATCCCTTCTTCTAAAGCATCTAATGTTTTAATGCATAGACTTGCACTTAGTGGAGCAAGTTTGTCGTGTAGAAGCCCAAAATCGTCAGTGGCTTCAATGGGGAGTTGTTCTTGGAGTAAAAGTGCCCCTGTGTCAATTTTTTCATCAATTAAAAAAGTAGTAACTCCGGTTCTTTGCTCTCCATTGATCAAGGCCCAATTGATGGGAGCAGCCCCTCTATAATTTGGAAGTAATGAAGCATGCGCATTGAAAGTTCCGCGTTTAGGAATTTGCCAAACAACTTTAGGCAACATTCTAAACGCTACCACAACAAAAACATCTGCATTATATTTTTTGAGGTCTAATAAAAATTGATCTTCTTTTAAATTTTCAGGTTGTAGGACAGGCAAATGGTTGTCATTTGCGTAATTTTTCACAGGAGAGGCCTTAAATTTCTTTCCTCTGCCCGCAGGTTTATCTGGAACTGTAACAACTGCCATTAACTCATGATCCGACTCGTGAATGGCTGCTAAACTATGAACAGCAAAGTCTGGCGTGCCCATAAAAATTACCTTTAAGCTCATGTTTTTTTGATTTTTTGGTCCGGGGTTAATGCGATACGGTTATCTTCTTCTAGATCTTCTAACGCATTTTTGAGTGCAAATGTAGGATAGTTTTTAAAAGTAAAATATAAATCTTTGACCGATATTGGTTGAATTTCAAGTCCCGCTAAAATCTTTTCTTTCAGCGCAACCTTATCTTGTTTTGTCTGTTTTTCATTGCTATAGCATTCCAAAGCACTACATTGGTTGCATGCTGGGGTGTTCTTTTCACCAAAATACGTCAATAGTCCCTTTGTTTTACACTGATGGGAATCATAGGCCCAATCCAACAATGCCTTGTGTTTTTTTATTTTTAAGGCATTCATTTGGGCTAATTTCCTTTTTAATGCGGAAAGCGTGAACTGGTCTTCTCTTGGTAGCGCCCACTGCAGAACAGTATCGATTTCTTCTGCTTCAAAATGGATTACTCCTTTTTTCTTTAGCCTTTTCATCAATGCTAAAGCTTTTGAATATCCTAAATCCACTTTTTTTGCCAATTGGTCTAAATCTACTTCTACAGGCTCCTTGAATATATTTCTGTATTGTCTAGCCATCTCTTCCATTAGAAGAGCGTCTTCACTGTTTTCTTCATTAAGTTGTTTTAGCCACGCTCTCTGAGCTAACAAATATTGGATTCTTACTTTTCGTTCAAACCGATACGTGCGCAAAAAAAATCCTTCCCGTTCAAAATACTGAAAACTTTGCTCTACTTTTTTTGGCGAAAAACCATAGGTGGAGCAAAAAGTCGAAAAAGAGAAGGGAGTGACCCAATCTGTTCCTTCGCCTTTGCCGATATGTAAAAAGTTACACAAGCGTTTATAAACGTTTTCAATGAATGGGGTGTCGGGCAATTGAGCAGAGAATTGTGAGGCCAATGATTCCTTTTCGTTGGGGTGAAGTAAAGCAATGGCTTGTGATGGCTTACCGTCTCTTCCTGCCCTTCCGATCTCTTGATAATAACTTTCAATGTTATGCGGAAGATGCCAGTGTATCACTTGACGTACATCATTTTTGTCAATTCCCATTCCAAAGGCATTGGTTGCCACCATAACCTTTACTTCATTTCTTTTCCAGGCTTCGAGTCGATCTTTTTTTTGAACGCTTGTGAGTCCTCCATGGAAAAAATGTGCGTTTATTCCTTGATGTGATAAAACTTTCCAAACTTCTTCGGTTGACTTTCGTCTGTTGCAATAGACGATAGCCGATTCTTTTTCCCCTTTTAAACTCCGAATCAGACTGCCCGTTTTATCTTCTGTTTGATCAAAAACAAGTGCAATGTTTGGGCGGGCAAACGATCGCTGAAAGCAACGGGGATCCATTAAACCCAAATCTGTTTTTATGTCTTCTAAAACCAGAGCGGTCGCTGTTGCTGTTAAAGCCATTATTGGAGCATTGGGCAGTAAGGAACGAAGTGATTTTAGCTCTTTAAATGCTGGACGGAAATCATTTCCCCACATGGAGATACAATGGGCTTCGTCTATTGCGATGCCTTGAATGTTGAGTTGGGGGAGTACATTTCTTATTTGCGGCAAGCGAAGTTTTTCTGGAGAGCAATACAGTAATTTATAATTCCCATACCGTAGGTTGTCCAATTGGACGTCAAGATTTTGCCGATTGCCCAAGGCCATACTTTTAATTCCCATTGCATTGGCGGATGCAACCTGATCTTCCATCAAAGCGATTAATGGAGAGACCACCAAAGTAACCCCTTCTCTTAATACAGCCGGCAATTGATAACACAAAGATTTACCGCCACCCGTTGGCAATAGAGCTATGGTGTCATGACCTGCATAAAAAGCTGTGCAAATTTCTTTTTGTAATGGACGAAATTCGTTTGCCTTCCAATATTTTTTTAATAAGACTTTAAGGTCATTGGGCATGGCAATGGGTTAAAATAAATTCAATTCTTTCTTGTGGAGTTCCCCAGGGAACAATGTAGGGTTTATAATGTTTGGAATAGCGTGCTTCGATTTTTTTGTGAACACGAACTGCCGTTTCAAAATCTTCTTTTCGTTGTTG
The DNA here is from genome assembly GCA_965662875.1 of Candidatus Arcticimaribacter sp. Taxonomy (GTDB): domain Bacteria; phylum Bacteroidota; class Bacteroidia; order Flavobacteriales; family Flavobacteriaceae; genus Arcticimaribacter. The sequence continues at coordinate 6,890 of CBFIJA010000034.1, read as the reverse complement.
ATCTTGAACGTATATTTTTTTTTCTGGCGGAATTAAAAAAATAAGATCATACGAAAAGCTATTGAGTTCCTCCTCCAAGTCCGTTGCTTTTTCCTCTAATAAATCCATGTATGCCAATACATCGGGTAAGCCTCGATCAAAAAAACAATACGGCTTATTCTTGTGAAAAATGAGAGCATTTGCTTCCTTGTATTGTTTGATTCTTTCTCTCCAAATCAGACGACTAAATTCTTCGGGTTTTGATAAAAAATAGTTTTCCATTCCTAGGGTTTCTCCATGCTCAATAAATTTTCTAGAAACTTCTTCAAAGCAAGGATATCCTTGTTTTTCCAATACATCGATAAGCGTAGTTTTCCCGCTTCCAGGTCCTCCTGAAATTACGATTTTAGAAGGCGTTTGTTTCTTATTGTTCACCGCTAGCGTATATTTGTATAAAAATAGCAGTCTCTATGCTTCAGAACACCGAATCAGAAGAATTTTATTCACGATTTCACGAACAATTAGAAGCCTCTCAGGCTTGGCCTGGAGAGTATTTATTTAAGTTTATTGTAAAAACAAACACCGATCATAAAACCCAATTGCTTTCTTTTTTTGAAGGCCGAAAAGCAAAATTATCAGAGAAAGCTTCTCGAAAACAAAATTACGTGAGTTTGTCTATTCTAGCTCGATTTGACAAAGCCGAAGAGGTAGTGACGATCTACAGACAAGCCAATCAAATCAAAGGAATCTTTGTTTTATAGAGAACCTTAGACTTTTGAAAGAAATTATGTAATTTGCAGGGATTACACATCCTATAAACTTCATGGAAACATTACAATACAATTCTGAGCGAAAGCCGCTTATCATACCTGAATATGGAAGACACATTCACATCATGATCGATCAGCTTGTCGCTACAGAGGACAAAGAAGAACGCAATAAGAAAGCCAAGGCCATTATTGGTGTTATGGGAAATCTAAATCCCCACTTACGCGATGTACCTGATTTTCAGCATAAATTGTGGGATCAGCTGTTTATCATGTCTGATTTTCAATTGGATGTGGATTCCCCATATGAAAAACCCAAGCGAGAACTCTTAGAAGAGCGACCACAAAACATGGGCTATCCTCAAAATTTTCCGAAGTATCGATTTTATGGGAACAACATCAAAAGTATGATTGATGTAGCCATTCGATGGGAAGAAGGCGACATGAAAGACGCTCTGGTTTACAACATCGCGAATCACATGAAGAAATGCTTTTTGAACTGGAATAAAGACACGGTAGACGATGAAGTTATTTTTGACCATTTGGCTGAATTATCAGAAAAGAAATTAGCTGTAAAAGAAGAATTATTGCCGTTAACGTCAACACAAGATTTACTTAAAGTAAAAAGTAAAAATGGTAATGGTCCAAAGAGCAATACTGCAGGAAAACAAAGAAAATATAAAAATCGTAAACGCTATTAATCCAATTGCATGGGTACTTTTATTATTGAAGGCGGTCACCAGTTAAAGGGTGAAATTACTCCTCAAGGCGCCAAAAATGAAGCACTACAAATTTTATGTGCTGTATTACTGACCCCCGAAGCGGTCACCATAAACAATGTTCCTGATATTATCGATGTCAACAAGCTGATTCAGTTGTTGATCAATTTTGGCGTTAAAGTCACCCAGCAAGGACCTTCTTCTTATCGCTTTCAAGCCGATGCTGTCAACTTGGATTATCTACATTCCGATCAGTTTAAAATTGATGGTAAAGGTTTACGTGGATCGATTATGTTGGTGGGTCCTCTTTTAGCACGTTTTGGGAAAGGAAGTATACCCAGACCTGGTGGGGATAAAATTGGTCGTCGAAGATTAGACACTCACTTTGAGGGGCTGATAAGGCTAGGTGCAAAGTTTAACTACAATCGTGAAGATTATTTTTATTCTGTCGAAGCAGAGGAATTGCAAGGAACAGAAATGCTTTTAGACGAAGCATCTGTAACCGGAACGGCAAACATAGTTATGGCAGCAGTTTTGGCTAAAGGGACAACGACTATCTACAATGCCGCTTGTGAACCGTATTTGCAACAATTGTGTGCCATGCTGAATCGGATGGGGGCTAAAATCTCAGGTGTAGGCTCCAATCTTTTGACCATAGAGGGGGTAGATGCTTTGGGAGGTACCGATCATAATATTCTACCCGATATGGTAGAAATAGGAAGCTGGATTGGACTTGCTGCAATGACGCAAAGTGAATTGACCATAAAAAATGTACAATGGGATTTTTTAGGTCAAATTCCCAGTGTATTCCGAAAATTAGGACTCACACTTGAGAAAAAAGGAGACGATATTTTTATCCCTGCCCATACCGAAGGATATGAAATACAAAACTATATAGACGGATCTATTCTTACGGTATCCGACGCACCTTGGCCTGGTTTTACTCCAGACTTACTCAGTATTGTTTTGGTGGTGGCCACCCAAGCACGTGGAAATGTACTCATCCACCAAAAAATGTTTGAAAGCCGTTTGTTTTTTGTAGATAAGCTGATTGATATGGGAGCGAAAATTATTTTATGTGATCCCCACCGCGCCTCTGTAATGGGGCACGATTTTAAATCTCAGTTAAAAGCGGCTACATTAACGTCTCCTGATATTCGCGCAGGAATTTCTTTATTGATTGCGGCGCTTTCTGCAAAAGGGACCTCTACCATACACAATATTGAGCAGATTGATCGCGGGTACGAGCGTATAGTAGAACGTCTTCAAAAAATTGGTGCAAAAATTCAGCGGGTTTAAGTCCTTTTTTTATCACCATAGTAGAAGGAATTCATTCCTTTGGTATGAATTATTGATCGCGCGTTGGTGACTTCTTCTGAAGGATTCAGCTAGCCAAAAGGGTCTCCTTGTTCAAATTCTAATATAGAGTAATGCAGTTCTATTTTTCCTTGCGTTTTTCGAGGTTTGTTTTTGCTATTTAAGGGCTTTCCTGTGAAACAAGAAATTTATCTTTTGGACACTTTGTTGTTGCTTATATTACGTTGGCGTGTACATTTAAATCGGTCTACATCTTCCCCGCGAGTTTTACGGTGTTTGGTTTTACGGCCCTGAACACGTGCACGCCAAAGATTAAAACTTGACCGCTTCATTTCGCGACGCATCAACTCAATTACTTCCTGTTCTTTTAAACCAAACTGATCTTTAATGGCGTCGAAGGGGGTTCGGTCTTCCCAAGCCATTTCAATTACGCGATCAATTTGTTCTGTTGTTAAATTAATTTTTACTTTTTTCATCATTGAATGCTGTTACGGTTGGGGAGGGTATGTCGGTTTAGAATTCGTTTGCTTTCTTGATAGACCAGCGGTTGTTTTTGCATTTTCCATAAAATGTCCGATGCGTTTTTTCGGCTCTTATCCAAATCGACAATAGGCGCAGGGTAATCATCTCCGAGTTTAAAACCATAAAGTGATTCCTCAAAAGAGGTGATTTCCCAGGGGCTGTGTACTAATTTGGTGGGCAGCGATTTTAATTCCGGAATCCACCGCAGGGTAAAATGACCTTTGGGGTCGTGTTCTTGCCCGTTTTTAACAGGATTGTAAATACGAAGTGTATTTGTACCTGTTTCTCCGGCTTGCATTTGAAGTTGAGGGAAATGGATTCCAGGTTCAAAATCCAGGAATTGTCGGGCTAAAAAACCAGAACACGCCTGCCAAGGTTGCCATAATTGGTGAACAAAAAAGGAAACAACCAACGCACGCATTCTAAAATTTAAATAACCGGTTGCCACCAAACAGCGCATGGCTGCGTCTACCATAGGCACTCCTGTTTTTCCTTCTTCCCAGGCTTCTATATGTTCTGGGTTTCTTGATTTTTTTAAGTTGTGGTACCCTCGATTAATGCTTTCGTACTCCATACGACATTCCATTTCAAACTTTTGAATAAAGTGGGCTTGCCAGCGGAGTCGAGATTCAAAAGCGCGGATGCCAAACCCTTTTTTACCTTTTTCTTTTTCAGCTTCTGTTCGCTGTAGTACTTGACGCATGGATAGATTACCATAAGCGATGTAGGGCGATAATCGACTGCAGCTTTTTCGCGCTAAATCTGGTTTTGATATGTGGGTCTGGTAGTGCTTGTAACGGTCCTCGAAAAAAGAATCTAAATAGCGGTAAGCTTTTTGTTCTCCGCCCGGTTGAATGCCTTCTTTTTTTTGAGAACTGCAGCCCAATACATCAAAATGTCGTTCTACACTGAGTACTTCTTTTTTTGATAACCATCCCTTTTTTTCAGGATACGGATGCTGAGGCTGATTCATAAAATTCGTCCATAAACCAATCCATTTCTTTCGATTTTTTAGTCCTCGAAAAACACCCTGCTGCCTAAATTCTGTCCATTGAATGCTTTCCTTTTTGCACCATTTTGCCACCTTTTGATCGCGTAGGTAGGTGATCCCCAATCCTGTTTCTGTGTGAGAATACAATCCTTCGATTTGGAAGTGACTCTTTATTTTTTCAAATATTTCGACAACCTCTCCTTTAACTTTTAAGATGGAAGTATTGTGTGTTTTCAATTGTAGTTCAAGGTCTTGAAGCGAAGCTTTTACAAAGTCGGTATGACGCTCACTAACATGTTCGTCTGTGAATAAGCTGGGTTCAGCAACATAAAGAAGCAGTGTATACTTGTGTGCTTTTTTAGCTGCGGTCAAGGCGGCATGATCGCGAAGGCGCAGATCACGCTTTAACCAAACCAGTGCAACAGGAGTACGATTAAAAGTCATCCGGATGGGTTAAAATCTTACTTGCTCTAGCCTTTATTTCAGCCAATTCTTCTGCAGGGATTTTTTCCAACAAACGCAACATCATGGCCATTCTATTGTTTTTGGCAAAAAATCTTTTTTTATCGTCTAGGAAATTCCAGTAAAGACTGTTAAAAGGACAGGCGTCCTCTCCCAACCTTTTTTTCTTGTCATACGAACAGCTGTCGCAATAATTTCCCATTTTATGTATATAGGCTGCAGCAGATACATAGGGTTTGGTTGCTACAATTCCACCATCGGCCCATTGACTCATCCCCCGGGTATTGGTGATTTGAACCCATTCAATGGCATCTGCATAGATGCCCAAATACCACTGATCAACAGCATCTGGATGTACTTGAGCCAATAATGCGAAGTTTCCGGTAATCATTAGGCGTTGAATATGATGTGCATAGGCATTGTCCAAAGAATTGCTGATGGCTTGGTGCAAACAATTCATTTTGGTGTCACCCGTCCAGTAAAAATTTGGAAGCGGATTGTGATTTTCAAGTGCATTTTTCTCCGCGTACAAAGGCATCTCTTTCCAATAGATTCCGCGCATGTATTCTCTCCATCCTATGATTTGTCGAACAAACCCTTCTACTTGAGAAAGTTCAACCTCTGATTCGTGCGCACGATAATAGGCAATGACACGCTGAACCACTTCCAAAGGGGAAATCAATTTTACATTCAATGCAAAAGATATTCGCGAATGAAATAAATTCACTTCATCGGTATGGAAAGCATCTTGATAATCGCCAAAATGCACTAAGAGATGCGTGCAAAAATACTCGAGTTGCTCTAAGGCTTCTTCACGAGAGAAGGGGAAAAGAAAATTTGTTTCATCCATGTTCCCAATGGTTTTCACTCCAGCATTCACAATCATTTTTTGCAAAGCTTTTAATTCTGCTGTTTTGGGAACATAAGCTGGGGGGATTACAGGATCACCTTTCCATTTTTTACGATTGTTTTTATCGTAATTCCATTGCCCTCCTTCGGGTTGTCCTTGTTGCATTAGCAGGTCGAATTGCTTTCGCATATTGCGGTAAAAAAATTCGAGTATCAGTTGTTTTTTTCCATCAAAAAATTGAGTTAGCTCCTCTCTTTTGGTCATAAAATGATGGGTATCTTCAACGGAGGTAGGCAGATCAATTTCTTTGCAAAAGAGTTTCAGCTGTTTGTCTAATCTATATTCGTCTGGTGATAGATAGGCAAACGATTCTATCGAATTTTTTTCAATGAGTCCCTTGAGATTAGAGCTTAGGCATTGCGTATTATCTGCTGCATCTAAATACATGTAAATCACCTGATGCCCCTTCTTCTTTAAGGCAGCAGCAAAAGAACGCATGGCCCCAAAAAAGGCCACTACTTTTTGAATGTGATGGGGAGCGTAATCTGTTTCTTGACGCATTTCCATCATGACATAAAGCACCTGATCATCAATCTTGTCGAACCAAGGATGATGGATGTTGAGTTGATCTCCTAAAAGCAATCGCAATTTCATTCGAAAAGGCTTTTTTGATTCCATAAGCGTTGAAACTTTCCGTTTTCATCGTAGCGTTCTGCTTGCATTCTAACATTGAATTTTCGGTCTCTAGGGTCATTTCCAACGCCTGAGACATACATCCAATTGCCGTAATTGCTGTGCACATCATAATCGATCAATTGGGACTCAAAATAGGCTGCCCCAATCCGCCAGTCCAATAGCAAGTCTTTTGCAAAATAAGAAGCAACATTTTGTCTACCACGATTGCTCATCCATCCTGTTTTTTGCAATTCTATCATATTGGCATTGACGAAAGGTTCTCGGGTTTCCCCGTTGATCCACTGCTGTATTGTTTTGGGATTGTTTTTCCAGTGGTATTCTTTTTCTAAAATGCCTCCAAGGAGAAAGATTTTATCCTTGTGTTTTAAAGCGATGTACTTAAAGTAGTCGCGCCAAATCAATTCAAAAATCAACCAATAGGTCGATTGGTTTTTTTGGACTTGGTCTTCGTATTCTTTTATTTCCCAGTAAATCTGTCGAGCAGAAATGGCGCCGTTGGCCAACCAAGCAGAAAACTTTGAACTGTAGTCTAGTCCCAGTAAACCATTGCGTGTTTGTTTGTAAAAAGAAAGCTTTTCTGTATCCCA
>CBFIJA010000033.1:0-17488 GCA_965662875.1 Candidatus Arcticimaribacter sp. | reverse complement strand
TAGCGGGAATAGTTTTCTATCCCAGAACAATACCCTAATTCCCGAATCATTTCCAAATCAAAATTGGTGCGCTCTTCCAAACGTTTTGCTTCTAGTGGTTTCCCTACTTCTCTAAAAAAATCAATCTGCTTGACTAAGTCATCTTGAATTTGATGGATGGCATTTTGCAAAATATCAGGAGATGTAACAAACATGTTGGCAGGATAAATATTCAATCGCTCATACTGTTCAATAACCGCATTGGTGATGGGGTCAAAGGCTTCAATTTCTTCTATCTCATCTCCAAAAAAGTGAATCCGAAAAGCGGTATCAGCATAACTAGGATAAACGTCTACCACATCTCCTTTGACGCGAAAGTTCCCGTGTGAAAATTCTGCAGTCGTTCTAGAATACAGACTTTGCACCAGTTGATGTAAAAATTTTGTTCTAGAGATTACTTGATCTTGGGTGACGCTGATGACATTTTTTTGGAATTCAATCGGGTTTCCAATTCCGTACAAACACGAAACAGAAGCGACCACTAAAACATCTCTTCGACCAGAAAGGAGGGAGGAGGTTGTACTGAGACGGAGCTTTTCAATCTCTTCGTTGATGGATAAATCTTTTTCGATATAGGTCCCTGTAACAGGGATATAGGCTTCGGGCTGATAATAGTCGTAGTAAGAAACAAAATATTCCACTGCATTGTTTGGAAAAAATTGTTTGAATTCTGAATACAACTGCGCCGCCAAAGTTTTGTTGTGTGCCAGAACCAGTGTGGGGCGTTGAAGATTTTTAACCACATTGGCTACCGTAAAGGTCTTTCCGGACCCTGTTACGCCCTGGAGGGTCATGAATTTTTCATTCCCCTCAAAACCACCACACAGTTGTTTGATGGCTTCTGGCTGATCTCCAGTTGGAGAAAATTCAGATTCTAATTGAAACCCCATATTCTTTTTCTTGCGGTTTAAAATTAACCATTTCTTTAGAGATGACTTGGTAAAACTCGCCTTTAATTAAAAAGTCGTTACCTTTGAGAAAAGCACTGCGATGGAGGAAAAACTCATTTCTCAAAAAAAACCGTTTTATACTATTTCTTCTGCCTTAAATCGATATTTAAAGCAACGCAATCGTTGGGTGTTTACGCCTGTTTTTTACGAAGATCTTTTGCGTTTTTCCGGATCTGTTGTCGTCTATGATGCTCAAGACAATGATACCTTGTGGGTGCGGGTATACTATTCGGACAGTGAACGACAAGACATCGATTCTAATCTAAAAAAAGTATATGCACTTTTGCATTCAGATGGAAACGAGTCTTCTTATCCCTATCTTTCAGTGGACGCTATCGATTATTGTACGTTCGGAAATTCTAAGCCTTTTCGAATTAAAATCAGAAATATTTTAAACGATAATTTCACCTACTTCTACGTAAAAAGAACAGATGCCTCCCGTGTTTATGGCTTGGAGTTTGAACACATGCTTTCGCCTTATAATTTGAATTTTTTGGTCAACGATACGACTTTGATTGAAGAGCACATTTCAGGAATTCCCGGGGATGAGTTTATCGCCAATCATTTGACTCATTGTTCTCCTTCAGAGCAGGCACAAATTGCAAAGGAATATGTAAAGTTTAATGAGCGTTGTATGATTCGTTTATTGGGGGACATGAGGGCCTATAATTACGTTATCATTCCCACCCATGATTTTGACCAAGTGGTATATAAAATTCGTGCAATAGATTTTGATCAGCAAAGTTTTGAAGGCAAATTCACCGTGTATCGCCCGCAATTTTTTAAAGAAAACTATCCAATGGTTTCTTTGGTCAAAGACAAGCTCAATCAAGATTCCATCGAACAATATAAAATTGAGGAGCGTTCTATACTGGCAAAACGCATCATCAGTTCTGGGGCCCGTTTGAATAATCTAGTGACCATTATGCAAGAAGATTTGGTTTCACATCCTGAAAACCACAAGAAGCTCAGCAACGAAATTTTTAAATTTACCAAAGACGAAGCTTTCCAAAAAAGCCGAAATATGGGCGATTTGATGCGCGCCTCCTTTGATTATGTCCTACGTCATTACGAGAATCAAAACATGACGAATTTAATTCGTTCTTGATTCAATAGAATGAATCTGGATCATAGTCGTCTAAGTCCTCCTCTTCCTCATCGAAGTCAAATTCGCTTTCCTCTGATGTGAATTGTTTTTCCGGCGCTTCTTCAGGAACTTCTCCTTGGGCAAAAATAAGATTGGGGTAGAGTGTGCTGGATGATTTTTCACCCACTTCCATCAACTCTACAAAAAAGGTCCACAAGGCCAAGAAGTCGTAAATGTAAATGAGGTGATGGTTCTCAGCAGAAAAGAAGCTTTCTAATGGACGGTTGGCCATACTGGTCGTTTCTTCTCCCATGTCCAGGAGGGGAAGCTCTTCTCCTTGTTCCCAATTTTCATTTGTTGTATAAAAGGAAGCCATCTCACTGCCCCCAAAACCAAAAGCTTGCGCAATGGCGTAGTGAAAATCTTCTAGAGTTGCCTCTGCTTCTATTTCAATGTCCCGAAGGATGTCTTCTTTGCTGTCTAAGATGATGCGAAAACGGTAAATCATAGTGAGTTTTTTTGGCGGTAAAATGCGTGTAATAAATAATAAGTTTGAGCTCCAAACAACAGTGAGGCAATCAGTAAATGCAACGGTTGCGAAGCAAAAGGAAAATCAAAATAGTACATGAGAATGCCCGTGAAAATTTCTATTCCAATAAGGTACAACACGGGGGTGTAGTACTGAACTAAACCGGGTATGGATTTTAGTTTCCACCAGAGGTAAACATTCAAAGCGGTAATCAGAAGTGAAAAACTCCGATGAAAATAAAACTTGAAAGGAGCAGGAGATAACCAGGCTTCTTTGGCAATGGATAAATGGACTTGTTCGTCTATAAATTGACGAACCTGTGTGCCCAAGGCTATTTGAATCAAAGTCAATAGGAGTAATCCTATTCCCAATCGGTTCAATGTTTTAGAAGGCTTGGCTAAAGGTTTTCCTTTTTTACTGATAAAATAGAGGTAGAACAAAAGCGCAACAATGACCAATGCCATCCCCATGTGAAGACTTATTTTGAAAGGAAGGAGGTTAGAGTCTACAACGGTCTTTCCGAGCCAAGCCTGAAATCCCATTCCAAAAATAACTGCCCAAGAACTCAAGAGAATCAATGGGCGTTCTTTTCTAAAGCCAAAAGCGAGTATTCCAACAACTAAGGTTGCAAGTCCAGAAAGTGCTCCCAAAAGGCGATTTAAAAACTCTACCCAAGTATGGAAAGGATTGAACACTGCATAATCATGTTTGGTGTAAGGCTCCCAATTACCTTCGGTATAATTTATGGATGAAGTAAAATCATTTTTTGCTACGCGCAAGTTTTCATTTACTATGATTACCTGGCCTTTTTCATAATCGTGTTGTGGTTTCCAGTCCAGTTGACTTCGCTCTGTAGGAGGAATCAAGTATCCAAAACACTTGGGCCAATCTGGGCATCCCATTCCGCTTCCGGTCATTCTTACAATGGCTCCTGCGGCAATGACCCCATAGACCAACACCAGTGAAACCCCAACCCAAAATCTAAATCTCGCTTTCATTTTTTTCCTTCAATCCCAATGTTTTTCCTTTTTCTCTCATCAACGCAAATGCCGCCTCGTACTCATTCGGGATGACGCCTTCAAGAATGGCTTCTTTGATGGTTTCTTTGATCATGCCTATTTCTTTAGAGGGCGGTAACCCAAAATGGTCCATGATCATTTCCCCGCTTACAGGAGGTTGAAAGTTACGAATGTGATCGCGTTCTTCTACTTCTTGTATCTTTTTTCGGACAATTTTAAAATTATTGTGGTAACGCTCAAAGCGTTTCGGGTTTTTTGTGGTAATGTCCGCTTCGCACAATGTAATGAGGTCGTCGATATGATTGCCGGCATCAAAAAGTAAGCGCCGTACGGCCGCATCGGTAACGATGTCTTCTGCAATCACAATCGGTCGGGAACTCATCAAAACCATTTTTTGAACAAACTTCATTTTTTCGTTCAACGGCATTTTTAACCGCTTGAATAATTTATAAGTCATTTTGGACCCAACAAATTCGTGTCCATGAAACGTCCATCCCACTTTTTTACTGAACTTTTTGGTTGGGGCTTTGCCAATGTCATGCAACAAAGCAGCCCAACGCAGCCAAAGATTGTCTGTATTAGGACAGATGTTATCTACCACTTCAAAAGTGTGGTAAAAATTATCCTTATGCTTTTGTCCGTCAATTTCTTCAATGCCTTTTAGGGCGACGAGCTCGGGTAAAATGCCTTCAAGCAACCCCAGCTGGTCCAGCAATAAAAAACCTACACTGGGTTTTGGGGAAAGTAAAATTTTATGGAGCTCTTCAACTATTCGTTCTTTGGTGATGATGGACATCCGCTCGTTTTCTTCTTTTATGGCAGTTAAGGAGGAAGCCGCAATGTCAAAGTCCAATTGTGTGGCAAAACGTATAGCGCGTAGCATCCTTAAGGGATCGTCAGAATAGGTGATTTTTGGATCTAAGGGGGTGCGGATGCATTTGTTTTGTAAATCATCTGTTCCGTTAAAAGGGTCGATTAATTCACCAAAATTAGAGGCATTTAGCGCTACAGCCATGGCGTTGATGGTAAAGTCACGGCGGTTTTGATCGTCCTGAAGACTGCCTTTTTCTACTGCAGGATTTCGACTCTCTTGGGTGTAGGATTCTTTTCTAGCCCCTACAAATTCCAAATCCATGCCTTGGTATTTGATCATCGCGGTTCCATAGGTCTTAAAAACGCTTAGTTTTCCGGCTTTGGGCAAGCGTTTTTGTACCGCTTTTGCCAAGGCAATCCCAGAGCCAACCGTTACAAAATCAAGGTCGGTATTTTCTTTTTTACGCCCCAAAAGATGGTCCCGTACAAATCCACCCACAACGTAAGTTTCAAGGTTCAGCTCATCTGCTGCGGCTTTTACCTCTTGGAATACCGTTTCGGATAAACGAGCGCTAAAGTCAGTATTTAGTTTCATCAGTCGCGGAGTACTTCTATGGTGTTGTTGCTGGATAAACGAATGATTCGTGAAGCACGGCTTTCTTCTTTTTCCTGCTTTAAAGGTACAATATGATCCACCCCTTCCAAAATAGTGGAAGAAATCTCTGCATAAGCACTGGGCGAGGGGTCACCACTGAGGTTGGCGGAGGTAGAAACGAGAGGTGCACCCAATGCATGAATTAGCGCTGGACAAAAATCATCTTTAGCAATACGGATTCCAACACTTCCATCTGGAGCACACAGTCTAGAACTGATTCCCTTTACTTGGGGGTAAATGACTGTGGTAGGTCGTTTTTCTTCCAAATAGGGAATAAGCGGTTCCGGAATTTTTCCAACATGCGCTTCAAGCATAGCTTTATCTGCTACAAGACAGATAAGGGCTTTGCTGTCTTCCCGTTGCTTAATTCGATAAATTTTTTCTACCGCAGTAGTTGAGCGTGCATCGCAACCAATGCCCCAAAGGGTATCGCTAGGGTAAAGGAGGACAGCTTCTTTACAAAGCGTTTCCAACGCCTCTACTACAGCAGTTGTTTGCTCCTTCATTATTCAAATCAATTAAACGGCTACATTATGTTCGCGCAAAGCGTCATTCAAAGACGTCTTTTTATCGGTGCTCTCTTTTCGTTTTCCAATGATTAATGCACAAGGGACTTGATAGTCACCTGCGGGAAACGTTTTGGTGTAACTTCCTGGAATTACAACCGAACGGGCGGGGACATGACCCTTCATTTCAATGGGTTTGTCTCCTGTAACGTCTATGATTTTTGTCGAGGCGGTCAAAACTACATTGGCGCCCAAGACCGCTTCTTTTTCTACCCGTACTCCTTCAACCACAATACAGCGTGATCCTACAAAAGCATTGTCTTCAATGATTACAGGTGCGGCTTGTAAAGGTTCTAAAACGCCTCCAATGCCTACTCCTCCGCTGAGGTGAACATTCTTTCCGATCTGGGCACAACTCCCTACCGTGGCCCAGGTATCTACCATGGTACCTTCATCTACATATGCCCCAATGTTTACGTAAGAAGGCATTAAGATAACCCCCGAAGAGATATAAGCACCTTGACGGGCTACAGCATGGGGAACAACACGAATGCCTTTTGCGGCATAATCGCGTTTTAATGGCATTTTATCATGAAATTCTAGCGGCCCTGCTTCCAGGGTTTCCATTTTTTGGATGGGGAAATACAAAACCACAGCTTTTTTCACCCATTCGTTTACCTGCCATCCGGCATCAGTGGGTTCTGCAACGCGTAATTCTCCAGCATCTAAGGCTGCTACAACAGCACGTATGGTGTCTTGTGTTTTTGTGTCTTCTAAAAGGGAACGATCTTCCCATGCCGCTTCGATGATTTCTCTCATAAGTCGTAGGATTAATTTTTCCACAAATTTAGGGTTTTCAATGGACTTTCTCTCGATTCTATTCCGTTAAGAAAGGTAGGTTGGGTATATTTGCGCATGCCCATACTGATCGGTTTAGATTACGGAGAAAAACGGACCGGAATAGCCGTTACAGATCCGATGCAAATGATTGCTTCGGGCCTGACTACCTTGCCTACGACAGAAGTGATACCATTTTTAAATGACTACCTGCAAGAGCATGCGGTAGAAAAATGTATTGTGGGGCTTCCCAAACAAATGGACAACAGCAGTTCAGCGGTTGAACCTAAGATTCAAGCGTTTATAAAAAAGCTAATCAAGGCATTGCCTCAGCTAACCGTTGAACGATACGATGAACGTTTTACCTCAAAAATGGCATTTCAGACCTTGATCGATTCAGGTGTTGGGAAGAAAAAAAGAAGAGAAAAAGGATTAATTGATAAAATCAGTGCAACTTTGTTGCTGCAATCCTATTTGGATGCGCAATAAGCTTGATAAAAGAACTTATGATATTACCTATAGTTGCTTACGGAACGCCTGTGTTAAAGAAGAAAGCAGTCGATATTTCTGCTGAGGATCCCGATGTAAAAAAACTTATCGAAGACATGTGGGAAACCATGTATGCTGCTTCTGGAGTAGGCTTAGCCGCTCCACAAATTGGAAAATCATTACGCCTTTTTGTCGTAGATGCCAGTCCTTTTGCCGAAGATGAAGAATTGTCTGCGGAAGAACAAAAAGAATTGGCTGGATTTAAAAAAGTATTTCTCAACCCTGTAATCGAAAAAGAAGAAGGTGAATCCTGGTCGTTTACAGAAGGGTGTTTAAGTATCCCAGACATTCGTGAAGATGTTTCCCGCCAAGAGCAATTGACGATTCGTTATATGGATGAACACTTTAAACCCCATACAGAAACCTATACGGGTTTGGCCGCACGCGTCATTCAACATGAATACGATCACATCGAAGGAATCTTGTTTACAGACAAGTTGTCGCCGCTAAAAAAACGATTGATTAAAGGAAAATTAACCAATATCGCTAAAGGAAAAGTCACTGCTGACTACAAGATGTATTTCCCGATGGCGTCTAAAAAAAGATAAACTCGTTTAAATATGGAATTGGATAAAATTATAGCCATCTCGGGGCGCCCCGGACTATTTGAAGTTAAAGTACAAACCCGAACCGGTTTTGTGGCGCATTCTCTAGTGGACGGAAAACGCATTACCGCTTCTGGACGCGATCAAGTAAGTTTGCTGTCAGAAATCAATATTTTTGGCTTGCAAACAGAGGTGCCTCTAGGAGAAGTGTTTCAAATGATCTTTAAAAAAGAAGAAGGTCAGAAATGCAGTGTAAAACCCAAAGCGCCCGCTTCTGATTTAGAAGCCTATTTCTTTGAAGTCTTTCAAGATTATGATGAAGACCGTGTCTATCCCAGTGACATCAAAAAGATCATTCAGTGGTACAATATTTTAATCGACAATAATTTGTTGACCGCTGATTCCGAAACCGAAGAAACCCCTGCCGCAAAAGAAGATGAATAGCCGAAAGGACCAACTGGCTGCTGTAGACCGTTTGCTCACCATCATGGACGAGTTGCGCGAACAATGCCCTTGGGACCGAAAGCAAACCTTTGAATCGCTGCGCCACCTGACCATAGAAGAAACCTATGAGCTGGGGGATGCCATTTTGGACCGCAACTTAGAAGAAATAAAAAATGAGTTGGGGGACTTGCTTTTACACATCGCTTTTTACGCCAAACTGGGCAGTGAAGAAAAGGCGTTTGACATGGCAGATATTGCCCATGCCATTTCTGAAAAGCTCATTCATCGCCATCCGCACATCTACGGCGACGTAGACGTAAAAGACGAAGAAGATGTTAAAAGAAATTGGGAAGCCCTAAAACTCAAAGAAGGGAAAAAAAGTGTCTTGTCTGGTGTTCCCAAGGGTTTGCCTGCATTGGTCAAAGCCCAACGCATTCAGGACAAAGTAGCCGGAGTGGGTTTTGATTGGGAAAGACCCGAACAAGTCTGGGAAAAAGTTCAAGAAGAGTTGTCTGAATTCCAAGCCGAAGTAGCCAGCGGTAATGCTAAAAATATGGAAGCAGAATTTGGGGATGTCCTCTTTTCCATGATTAATTACGCTCGTTTTTTAAAGATCAACCCCGATACTGCCTTAGAACGCACCAATCAAAAATTCAGTAAGCGCTTTGCGTATTTAGAGTCTAAAGCCAAGGCCTTGGGCAAGAACCTCCATGACATGACTCTTGCGGAAATGGACGTCTATTGGGAAGAGGCAAAGAAGCAGTAATTAATTTTCACTACCTTGTTAAGACCAAAATCTTAGCATGAAAAAACAACTCTTCCCCAAAGAGCTATTGGAGAATACCGTAGCGGTTCATCAATTCAAGTACAGCAAACGCAGTCAAAGTATTTACTTCTTTTTGCTGCTCTTTCTTTTTGGAGCTTTTTTAAGTTTACCGTTCATAAAAGTTAACATTTATACTTCTGCCCGTGGGGTCATAAAACCACAAGAAGAGCGTATTCCTTTACGAATAAACCAACAAGGACAGGTCCTCTATTCCATGCTCTATCCCCATCAATTGGTGCAAAAAGGAGATACGCTTTTGCGATTATCTCACCCCATAGTGGATGAAAAAAAAGCATTTTTTCGAGAACAATTGGCAGAGCATCAGACGTTTATTCATGATTTGCAAGAATTGACCACCCAAAAAGATAATCCTGTCCTCCGCAGTCTACGGTTTAAAAAACAATGGTTGTTGTTCAAAGAAGATAGGGCAGAATTAACCACCCGTTTGGATCAGGCTTTTTATGATTTTAACCGTGATAAAAACTTGTTCGAAAAAGAAGTGATCGCAGCAATAGAATTCAATAAAACCCAACTGGCGTACAATTTGGCCCAGAATGCCCTACGGCAGTTTCTACAGCGTATGGCGTCCCAGTGGACTGTGGAACTGAGTAACTATAGGACGGCTAAAAATGAATTTCAAAGCAATTTGAAACAGCTGAATGAAAATCAATCTCAATACATTTTAACAGCCACCAGCACAGGTACACTTTTGATACCCGAAGGCATACCTGAAGGCAGTTGGGTGTATGCAGGGCAACAATTGGGGGAATTGTCCCCTAACGGAAATTTGATTGTAGAGGCCTACGTACCCACCCATAAAATTGGCGAAATTCATCCTGAAGCTGAAGCAAAATTTCAAATTGATGCCTACAACTACCAGCAATGGGGAACTGTTTCCGGCAAGATAGCACGCATTGGAAAAGACGTTGAGTTATTGAACAATATTCCCGTATTTAAGTTGCAATGCAGCCTAGATCAAAACAAGATAGCCTTGCCTAATGGGGTGGAAGCTACATTACAAAAAGGCTTGACTCTAACCACATTGTTTTATCAAAACCGCAGGAGTCTTTTTGATCTTTTGTTTGATGACATCAACGATTGGATGAATCCTGTGCAGCCCTCAAAAGAATCGTTATGACCTTAACTTTAAAACATTTAACCCGGATTAAAACCCTGCATCAACGCATTAAAATTGCGCAAACAGGAACTCCCGACCAATTATCGAAATCCTTGCGTATTAGCAAACGTACGCTACGGGAAGACTTAGAACTGATCAGAAATTGGGGAGGGCTGGTGTGCTACGATAGAAAAGACGAAACCTATTATTATTGTAGTGACTTTGATTTAAAAATTGGTTTTGAAGTCATAGCCATAACCCCTGCAGAACAACGAATTATTTATGGAGGTACAACAAAAAATTCACTCACGGCAAACAAGTTGCCGTGAACACATTTATTTTTATAAAACAAATCTTACAGAACTGCGCAGTTTTTAAGAACAAAGCAAATGTTTAATTTAAAATCTTATGTATGAAAAACACAATGAACATACAAAACTATGGGGTCGCTAAAATGTCGACTCGGGAGAAGCGAGAAATCAACGGAGGTTGGATTAATTTAGTTATTGGATTAGTCATCGCAGCTGCTGTTGAGGTAATTAGTGATTGGGGAAATTTTAAAGCTGGTTTAGCAGGTAAAATG
Organism: Candidatus Arcticimaribacter sp.; assembly: GCA_965662875.1. Taxonomy (GTDB): domain Bacteria; phylum Bacteroidota; class Bacteroidia; order Flavobacteriales; family Flavobacteriaceae; genus Arcticimaribacter. The sequence continues at coordinate 6,989 of CBFIJA010000033.1, read as the reverse complement.
CCCATCGAGAAATAAATTAATTAAATTTAAAAGTAATGAAAGAATTATTAATATTAAACAGAGAAGAGTTAATTGAAGTTAATGGTGGAAATACATCTTTTGCTTATGACGTTGGTTCTTTTTTTAGATTTGCAATGCATGCCCATGGTTCAGCATTACGCGGTGCGACAGTATATGCTGTTTGGCAATCCTATCAAAGATGATTTTTAAAGATTCATATCAGTTTTTATTTGGATTTCTTATTGGTTATTTGATTTTCTCAAACTGGATGACTCTAAAACATCTTTTCTACACTTTGTTTTAAAATCATTTTAATTTTTTAAACTCAATGCGTATCGATTTTAAATTTGGTACGCATTTCTTATGCCTTTAATCAACATAAAACAACACGACATTACCGATTGTGGTGCAGCCTGTTTGGCTTCCGTAGCAGCACATTATCAGCTGCAATTGCCGCTAGCGCGCATTCGACAATACGCTGGAACGGATAAAAAAGGAACCAATATGCTAGGGCTGCTAGAGGCGGCTGAAAAATTGGGATTCGAAGCCAAAGGAGTAAAGGGAGAACTGGAACATTTGGTAAAAATACCTCTGCCGTCCATTGCGCATGTGGTGCTTAAAAATGGTCTGCATCATTACGTAGTCATTTATAAAGCCAGTGCAAAAGAAGTTGTCGTGATGGACCCCGGCGATGGTCAAATGCATGCCTATACTCCTGCCGCTTTTCAAGAGATTTGGACGGGGGCACTTCTCTTGTTATTGCCGAGAGATGACTTTATTCCTCGGAACGAAAAAGTTTCTGTTTACCATCGTTTTTGGGCACTGCTGTTCCCTCACAAAGCTGTCTTACTTCAATGTTTTATAGGGGCCATGGGCATTACCTTGTTGGGCTTGGCACCGGCCATCTACATTCAAAAGTTAACCGACTTTGCTTTGCCAACAGCCAATCGCCCCTTGGTTAATTTGCTTGGCGTAGTCATGTTGGTGGCGTTGTTTTTTCAAACGCTTCTCAGTGTTTTTAAGGATGTTTTTATCATTAAAGTAGGTCAGCAAATTGATGCCAAGCTGATTTTAGGGTATTACAAGCATTTGTTAAAATTACCGCAATCATTTTTTGATCGTATGCGGGTTGGGGAGATTATCTCAAGGATAGGAGATGCGGTTAAGATACGCGTCTTTATCAATGGGGTTGCCTTAAATTTATTGGTGGATATTCTGGTAATCATTTTTGCCTTTGCATTTATGTTTTCTTACTATTGGAAATTAGCTTCAATTATGTTGCTGGTCATTCCCATTTATGGCTTGGTATATTATTTGGTCAATCACTTTAATAAAAGAACCGAGCGTAAGGTAATGGAGCAGGCGGCAGAATTGGAAAGTCAATTGGTAGAATCCTTAAACAGTGTCAAGACCATTAAGCATTTTGGTTTAGAAGATTTTGCAAACATTAAAACAGAGACCCACTTTATTGCCCTTCTGAAAACCACTTACCGTTCTGCCTTGAACAATATCTTTTCAGGAACAAGTTCAAATACTTTGGTCCAGTTGTTTACAATTGTTTTGTTGTGGGTAGGTTCGGGTTTTGTAATGGATCAAGAAATAACCATAGGAGAACTGCTTTCTTTTTATGCGATTATAGGCTACTTTACAGGTCCCATTGGTCGTTTGGTTGGGGCTAATGTTCAAATACAAAATGCCTTGATCGCCGCTGATCGTTTGTTTGAGATCATGGATTTAGAAAATGAGGGCCAAAAACAAACGACTACACTTTCTAAAGCGCAATTGGGAGACATTGTTTTCGATAATATCCATTTTCGTTACGGTACACGGAAAGAGGTGTTTCAAGGTTTTTCAGCTGTTTTTCCACATGAAAAGATCACTGCAATTGTAGGGGAAAGTGGTTCTGGGAAGTCTACTTTAGTGAGTTTAATCCAAAAATTATACGCTTTAGATCAAGGAAGTATTTTTGTGGGAACTCAAAACCTTGATTACATCTCTTCCAGTAGCTTAAAAAAGTACATTAGTATTGTGCCCCAACACATTGATTTATTTGCTGGAAATGTTATTGATAATATTGCAGTAGGCGAGTTTGCTCCTGAAATGGATCGTATTGTATCTATTTGTAAATCCATAGGGATCTTGTCTTTTATTGAAAATCTTCCCAATGGCTTTTATACTTTTTTAGGAGAGCATGGGGCGTCTCTTTCGGGTGGAGAAAAACAACGCATTGCCATTGCGCGTGCCTTGTATCAAAATCCAGAAATTTTAATTTTAGACGAAGCAACGTCTTCCTTAGATAGTCCATCAGAATTATATATTAAAAATACCATAGCTGCATTGAGAAAGAAAAAGAAAACCATTCTGTTAATTGCACACAGACTCAGTAGCGTGATCCAGGCAGATCATATCGTTGTTCTAAAGAGCGGTAAAATAATTGAAAAAGGAACGCACAAACAATTGATTTCCTCCAAAGGCTTTTATTCTACAATGTGGAAACAGCAATTGCCCGGATAAACTTTTTTAAGCTTCTTGATTACCCTCTTCAGGATTTGCTTCTTCCTCTTGTTTTAAGAGGTTGCGTTTAAAGCTTTTAAGTGTGTTGATCTTCTCGGTCCAGGCATCGATGTTATTGCTAAGGGTATCGATTTTGGTAGTGACATCTTTGACCAAAGGATTTTCACTACTGGTATCACTAAAGAAGGCAAGATTGTTTTGCAATTGAATCCGCTCAGTATTGGCCTCGTCTACTTTTTTATTCAGTTCAATGTGTTCCTTGTCCAGTTCTGATTTATCGTTTTTGATCAAAAGCAAGCGGCTTTTAAACAGAGCTTCTGCTTTTTCTTTGCCTTTTAAACCGCTATCCTCCCATAAAGACTTGATGTATTTTAATACATCGGTTTGCAAGCTCTTAAAGGCTCCACCAGAGGGGGTGCCCATAGCATCCCAGTGTTCTGCAAAGGCTTCTACCTTGGCAAAGCATTCTTCTGAGGTGGTGGGTGCTTTCTCTTTTTTAATTTCCTCTAGGTAGGATTGTTTGGCTTTTATGATGGCTTGGTCTTCTGGACTAAAGGCATCGGCTTTATTTTTTAATCGGTCAAAATAGGTGTTGGTGGCTGTACGGAATTCTTCCCACAATTTATTGGAGAGCTTTCTAGAAATTCGCCCTGTCTTTTTCCAGTCAGCTTGCACCTGTTTCATTCGACTGATGTATTGCCGCCACTGAGGGTCATTCAGTATGGTATTGACTTCATCAATTAATGCCTTCTTTTGCGCGATAAATTCGCGTTCGTTTTGTTTTTGGGTTTTGTAGAAGAGATTTTTTTTATGATTAAATTCTCTACAGGTTTCCCGAAAAGAACTCCATAATGCCTTGTTTTCTCCTTTGGGAACACGCCCAAATTGATAAAATTTTTCTTTGAGTTGATTCTGTATCTTAAGGGCATTTTGCCAAGCATTATGACTACTTGGATCCGGCTCGGTCAATGCTTTTATTTCTTGGATAAGTTGATTTCTAGCATTTAAATTATCGACTAGGATCTGATCTATGTTTTTATTGTACTCGTTTTTACGTTCATGAATGACTTTCGTTGCTGCTTGAAACCTTGACCATAAATCTTCTCTATGTTCTTTGGCAACGGGACCTAAATCATTTTTCCATAATCGGTGCAGAGTATTCAATTCTCGAATGGCTAGGAGAACATCTGGATGCTTGGTTAGGGCTTCGGCTTTCTCAATTAATTTAAGTTTTTCCTCATAATTGTGTTTGTAATCCAAGTCACGTAATTCTCTATTGAGGTGTAAAAAGTCATAAAAACGTTCGACATGAAATTTATAGGTTTGCCAGAGGTTGTTGCTTTGTTCCCTTGGGACAGGCCCTGTGGAATGCCATGAATCTTGCAATTGTTTAAATTGATCATAGACAGCATTGGGGTTCTCCACCCCATCAATTAAGGCTTTTATTTTTTCAATGATCTCTTTTCGGCGTTCTAAATTTACATTCTGTGCCGCCTCTCGCTCTTTGTATTGTTTTGCTTTTTTTTGCTTATAAGCTCTATATTCTTGTGTGAATAGACGTTTGTACTCAGGTGAAAAAGAAAAGTCAATTTCATTGCCTCCTTCTTCAATAAACGTTTTCTTTTTTTCGTTGATGATTTGAGTAAATACCTGATCAAAGCGGTCTGCCAATGCTCTGATGTCTTTTCCAAGACGGGCCCAATCTGGATGGTGAATTAACGCTTGTATCGTAGAAGTCAATTCTTTGGGTGTCAATGCATTTAGATCGTATTGGGGTAGCGGTTTGCTTTCGGCTTTGTCTGCAGTATTGTTATTTTCCGATTGCGTAGAAAACGTCTCCTCAGCATTTGAATGCTGAGTATCTTGGTTTTCGATATTGGTAGGTTCCATTTCCATCCGTTGTTGGTGTAAGGCTAAAGTTCAACTTAAAGATACAAAAAAAGAAAATACGCTTAAGCGTTCCAGAGAGCCCAAGATTTTTCTGCTTGGTGAATGAGCATTTGATGTCCGTTTTGTGTACTAGCGCCTTGGGCTTGTGCACGTTGCATCAATAGGGTGGTGGCAGGGTTGTAGATTAAATCAAAAACATGGTGATTTTCCGTTAGCTGCTCGAACGGGATAGGCGGGCATTGGTCTATGTCTGGATGGGTTCCCAAAGGGGTACAATTGACAATGAGTTTGTGGGTTGTCATTATTTCGGAGCTTAGCTCTGCATATGAAATTTTGTTTTTTCCTGCCTGCCTTGACACGTATTGCGGACGAATTCCTCTTTGAGAAAGGACATAGTGCACTGCTTTAGAAGCGCCCCCTGTTCCTAGGATTAGAGCTCCTGTGGGTTGTGCTTCCCAATTGGAAAATAAAGCCGTCGCAAACCCATAGGCATCGGTGTTGTGACCAATGCGTTTTCCTTCTTTGTCAAATACGATAGTATTGACCGCTCCGATGGCTTCCGCATCCGGATCGAGTGCATCCAGGTAAGGTTGTACCTTTTCTTTGTATGGAATGGTGATGTTTATCCCGCTGATGTCTGAACGTTGAACGAGGGCTTCGATTTCATTTTCATGGGGAAGGTCGAAATTGACATAAGCAGCGTCAGTGATGTTTTCTCGTTTGAATTTTTCGGCAAAATAACCTCGTGAAAAAGAGTAATCGATATTCTTTCCTAAAAGTCCGTATTTCCTAGGCTTTATCTTTTTGCGCATAGTTTTCAATAAATCGAATGATAAAAATACCCATTAGCATAGAAAAAAACGCCATTGCTGCAGGAAAATCCAATTGCATGGGTAAATACCCCTGATGCCAAGTTAAATCTGTTTCAGCGGTAGCCTCCGAAAAACCTTTCCAAGGCCATACACTTCCCAATGACCCAAAAATAAATCCTACCAAAACGGATATGGTAATCGTTTTAAAGTGTTTAAGTAAGTAATCCAACACTTTTGAAAAAAGGACTAAACCCGCTCCAGATCCCAAGCTAAAACTACACATTACATACAATAAATGCATCCGCTCTGGATTGTTTAAAAAAGAGAAGTCCCCTGCAGCCAAGTCGGTTATAGTGTAATAGACTGCATTAACGGCATCCACCAAGAGTAGCCGATAATTGCCAATGACCAAAAGTAGAAATGATCCTGAAAGACCCGGTAAAGTCATTCCTGCTATAGAGATCATACCGCAGAAAAAGACAAAGGCTAAATGGTCGTTTTCTTGACCAGGGTTGATAAACATTAATCCAACTCCCAGCAGGGTTCCGGCTAAGGTCGCTAGATATGTAGTCGATGTAAACGGACGTATGCTTTGCCAAATAGAGTACAAAGATGCTATGATCATTCCAAAAAAGAGCCCCATGACTTGGGTTTCAAAGCGTTGTAAGAAATAGTCCAAGACCAAAGAAACACTAAAGAAACTAAGTCCCACTCCAGTAAACAATAGGAATAAAAAAGAACCATTGACGTGGGTAAACATTTCTTGTAGTTTTCCTTTGCGAAAGAGGTTCAGTGCTTTTCCGTCAAACTTTGAAAAGGAAAAAATCAATTCTTCATAAAACCCCGCAGCTAAAGCAACGATACCTCCAGATACCCCTGGAATTTTATTGGCTGTCCCCATGGCCATTCCTTTGATGACTAACCAGAAGGCATCTGTCCAACTGCGCTTATTTGTTTCCATTTTTTAGGGTTTCGCTGCTGCGTTCCATCCAAAAGATAAAAAAGAATCCAGCAAGTAGCAGTAAAATGGAAAGCATTAATTGTGGATCACCTTCAATCTGAAGGGGGTTAAGATTAATTTCTTCTTCGTTTGGAAGAATTTTTTTCCATGGCCATATTTTGGGTAATGCACCGGCTATAAAACCTACTAGTACAGCGAGTGTACTGTCTTTTTGTTTTTCAAAAAGCCATTTGAGCAGTTTTGAAAATAATTTTAGTCCTGTAAAAATTCCCAAAACACTCGTTGTAATTTTTAAATAAACGGGGTAAATCTGGTCCCATTGAAAACTAAGCAATGCCGGCAGTGCACTTTTTGCGGTTATGATAATGTCTTCATAAACCCCCAACAAAATAAAAATAAAAGCGCCTGAAATTCCAGGCAATATCATCGCCATTATGGCAATACTACTGCAAAAGAACAAATAAGAAAGGCTGATGTTTGCCGAAGTAGGGGAGAGTTGCGTAATGCCAAAAGCAATTCCGCCACCAAGAACAACCAAAAGGATATGGTGGATTTTAAATTCAAATTGTCGAAGAAGAAAAAAGATACTCGAGAAAATCATGCCGAAGAAAAAGGACCAAAGGGGGATGGGATGATGCTCTATCAGATAATCAATAGAACTGGAAAACAAAAAAATACTGCTAACGATTCCAAAAAATAAAGGCGCTAGAAATGCCCCATTGATGGCTTTCCAAAATGCAAAAGCACCTTCTTTTCGCAAGACCTTTAAATGTTTTAGGCTTAAGTTATCGATGCTTTCTACCAATTCTTGG
>CBFIJA010000032.1:0-17501 GCA_965662875.1 Candidatus Arcticimaribacter sp. | reverse complement strand
CAATACAACTTATGCCAGTTTAAGTGGAACCAGTGTTTTTTGGGATTTTGTAGAATTACCCAGCCAAGTAATGGAGAACTGGTGTTATGAAGAAGAAGCACTTGCCCTTTTTACAGGACATTATAAAACGGGAGAAACATTACCGCTTACTGAGGTAAAGAAAATCAAATCTGCTGTTCAGTTTCAGCAGGGTCTCCAAACCCTAAGGCAGTTGAGTTTTGGATTTTTAGATCTTTCTTGGCACGACGAAAAAGCGCGTGAAATATCGAATGTAAAAAAGCACGAAAAGGGCATCATGCAAGCGTTTCAATTTTCTGGAGATCATCCAGAAAATTGCATGAGTACTGCATTTTCACATATTTTCCAGGGAGGTTACGCCGCTGGCTACTACAGTTATAAATGGGCAGAAGTTTTGGATGCAGATGCATTTGATTTGTTTTTGGAAAAAGGAATTTTTGACAAAGAAACTGCAGCATCATTTTATGAGAATGTATTGTCCCAAGGAGGCACAAAACACCCTATGAAGTTATACAAAGCATTCCGTGGAAAAGAACCAAATCCAGAGGCACTGTTAAAACGATCTGGACTCGTATAAATTATTGTTGCTCCTTCCAAGCAATGTAACCCCCTTCTAATTCGTAGATCTTTTCAAACCCTAAGGTCTTCATGATAAGTACGGCACGAGCACTTCGGCTTCCACTTTTGCAATACACCAAAACAGGCTTTTCTTTTGGATAGTTTTGTATTTCTATAAGGAAAGAAAGTGCCGTTACGGAAATATTTTCTGCACGGGGCAAAGCTCCCTCAGAAAACTCTTCTGGGGTACGCACATCTACAATCGCAATCTTTTTTTCAAGGAATGACTCTACTTGCTTGGGCTCCACCAGTTGATAATTGGACTGAATCGCCAGAAATAAAATAACTAAAAAATTCATGTTCTTAAATATAAAAAAATAAGTCCAAAGAGCGGAATCAACTCCACCCAAAATGAAACAAAAAATGGAGATTTTATGCGTTTGATTTGCATTAGCGCTCCCAAGTAAAAAGGCAGCAAGAACAACGCAGTAGGAGCTTCTACTCCCCCGATTTTATTCATCACGAAACTCATTGAGCAAATCAACAAAGCCAATCCTAGACCCAACAGCTGCACCCCTTTAATCCCTAAAGTTTGAGCCAAGGTGTTTAACTGGGGTTTGTCGCTCTCCATATCTCTTATTTCAAAAGGCAAGGTCGCTAAAAGAATCAATAAAAAGCGTTGCAATAAATATCCGTATTGAATGCCCGTCAATTCAAACGTCTCGAAAGGAAATAGTCCAGTAACCACTACCCAACTGAATGAAACAATGTAAATTTTAAGGCCGTTTAGACTGCGAAGATTTGTAAATCTTGTTTGCGGAAAAACATAGAAAAAAACCAATGCCCCTGCAATCATAAGGATTGTAACTTCTACAGGAGAAGATGTTAGGACCATTGCCGCAAAAAACAAACCTGCGGTCAGGTAGACAGCTCCGTCCAAAACGCGATAAAAACGACATAAAGATGCAAGGAAAAACGATGGTCTTTTTATGTAACTGTACCCCAAAAAGGATCCTAAAAACACTATCCCAAAATGGTTGTAATTTAAGGCCATCTCCCATTCTAAAACAGTAATCAAGTAAAAACAAACGACCATCAATGCAACATGAATGTTGTGGCGAACATAAAGTGAAAAACAATGCTTTAGCAGGTTCATTATGCAAAAATACCGCCTATATGTTCATAACTAGTCCAATACGTTAAAAACTTCCTTTTAATTTTAAAAAATGTGGAATCGTAAACAACAGAAAATGATGTAATTTTGAAGACAAAAAATTGTTGAAAATGTTTGAAAACAGACACATTGGACCGAACGCAGAGGAGATTCAAATCATGCTTGACAGCCTTGGGTTACCTGACATTGAAACCCTTTTAAAGGAAACCCTTCCACACGATATCCTTTTGGACAAAAACTTGGACCTTCCGGAGGGCATTAGCGAACACGAATTTTTAAAAAAAATCCAAAAGCTTTCCGAAAAAAATAAACTATTTGAAAACTATATCGGAATGGGGTATCACCCCGCCATTACACCGGCTGTAATTCAGCGAAATATACTTGAAAATCCAGGTTGGTATACAGCTTACACCCCCTACCAAGCAGAAATTGCACAGGGGCGGCTTGAAGCGCTACTCAACTTTCAAACCGTAATTACAGACCTAACCGGCATGGAACTTGCCAATGCCTCTTTGTTGGATGAAAGTACTGCAGCTGCAGAAGCCATGGGATTGCTTTTTAGTGTTCGTTCCAGAGCACAAAAGAAAAATGGAGCGAATCGTTTTTATGTCTCAGACAAAATTTTACCCCAAACCTTGTCGCTTCTAGAAACACGTGCAACTCCTATTGGCATCGAGCTTGTTGTTACTGATGAAAATTCCATCGTCTTTGACGATCGCTTTTTCGGAGCTTTGTATCAATACCCTGGCAAATACGGTCACATAATTGACCTAGAAGCTCAGGTGAGTAAAGCCAAAGAAAATGACATTAAAGTTGCTGTAGCAGCAGATCTTATGTCCCTAACACTCCTTGAAGCACCCAGGAAGTATGGCGTAGATGTAGTCGTAGGATCCACACAACGGTTTGGAATTCCACTAGGGTATGGTGGCCCCCATGCCGCCTACTTTGCGACCTTAACGGAGTATAAGCGAAATATTCCAGGGCGCATCATTGGACAAACACGCGATTTGGATGGAAAACCTGCATTGCGCATGGCCCTTCAAACTAGAGAACAACACATAAAACGCGATAAAGCCACTTCAAACATTTGTACTGCACAAGTTTTACTTGCCGTAATGGCTGGAATGTATGCGGTATATCACGGACCCAAAGGATTAAAAGTAATTGCAGAAAACATTCATTTGCAAACCCAAGCCTTGGCCCTACAATTGGAAAGCCTAGGGATCGAACTATTAAATCAATACTATTTCGACACCTTACACCTAAAGATAGACAGTCAAAAATTACGTGCTATTGCAGAATCAAATTGCATAAACTTCCATTACATCGATTCAGAACACGTTAGTGTATCCCTAAACGAAGCTGTAGGAAAAAATGAATTCAATGCACTTATTGAAGTTTTTGAAACCTATACAACCAAAAAAGCGGAGGCAATGAATACGAGTATTTCAGGTGCATTACCGGAAAAAAACTTAAGATCCACTGCCTTTTTAAGCCATCCTGTTTTCAACTCTTATCATTCGGAAACTAGTCTTATGCGCTACATTAAATCATTGGAGCGAAAGGATTTGGCATTGAATCATTCCATGATTTCTTTAGGATCCTGCACCATGAAGCTAAATGCAGCGAGTGAGATGCTCCCGCTGAGTTGGCCTCAATGGGGCGCATTGCACCCCTTCGCTCCCTTAGATCAAGTAGAAGGATATCAGGAAGTACTGCATCAGTTAACGGATCAACTGAATCGGATCACGGGCTTTTCTGCAACCTCTTTGCAACCCAATTCTGGTGCGCAAGGAGAATATGCCGGACTCATGGTCATTCGCGCCTATCATCAAAACAACGGGGACCCGCATAGAAATATCTGCATCATTCCTGCTTCTGCTCACGGAACGAATCCTGCTTCGGCGGTAATGGCAGGCATGAAAGTTGTCGTAACAAAAACAGACGAGCGTGGAAATATTGATTGGGAAGACCTCAATGAAAAAGTAATCGAACACAAAGACAATCTCGCAGCATTGATGGTCACCTACCCTTCCACACATGGGGTTTTTGAAAGCAACATCAGAAGCATTACTGCTTTGATTCACCAATACGGTGGGCAGGTCTACATGGACGGGGCGAATATGAATGCTCAAGTCGGGGTTACCAGTCCAGCAAAAATAGGTGCAGATGTATGCCACTTAAACTTACATAAAACCTTTGCCATTCCACACGGAGGAGGTGGACCAGGAGTTGGTCCAATCTGTGTTGCAGCTCATTTGGCTCCCTTCCTACCCTCAAACCCATTGGTTGAGACCGGTGGAGAAAAGGCCATCACAGCAATCTCTGCAGCACCTTGGGGATCTGCACTTGCTTGCCTGATTTCCTATGGCTACATTGAAATGCTTGGGGGAAGCGGCTTAAAAAGAGCCACTGAAATCGCAATTTTAAATGCCAATTTCATCAAACACCGACTGGAAGAAGTGTATCCTATACTGTATACTGGGGACCATGGAAGAACAGCACATGAGCTTATTATTGACCTCCGCCCTTTTAAAAGCAAAGGAATTGAAGTGGTCGATGTTGCGAAGCGTTTAATGGACTATGGATTTCATGCACCTACAGTTTCTTTCCCGGTAGCAGGGACACTGATGATAGAGCCTACAGAAAGTGAAAACCTTGCTGAAATTACTCGATTCTGCGATGCTATGATTTCAATTGTAGCAGAAATTTCTTCCCAAGATTTTCATGACGAATCCAGCATCTTAAAAAATGCACCACACACCTTAGAAATGGCTACTCAAGACGAATGGCCATTCCAATACAGTAGAAAAAAAGCACTATTCCCATTGGAATATGTCCAAGAAAATAAGTTTTGGCCTTCTGTAAGACGTGTAGACGAAGCCTTTGGGGATCGTAATTTGATCTGTAGCTGTCCTTCTGTAGAATCCTACTCATAGTGTTGATTGTCAGACACTTTTATATCTTTGGTGAAGTTTTATACCTACATAATTGAAACGTTAGAAATCGTTGTGAATTTTTGAGAATTAAAACAACTCTACAAACGGATTAATAGCTTTGAATAAGACTATGAACCAAATGAATCTAAAGATAACAGGTACAGGAAGCGCTATTCCAAATGTAGTTGTGGACAATGCCTCATTTTTAAACCACTCTTTTTTAGATGCTGAAGGCAAAGCTTTCACGCAAGAAAATCAAGAAATTATTGAAAAATTTAGCGCGATAACAGGAATCCAAACCCGACGTTATGCGCCTGAAAACATCAACTCTTCAGATTTAGCAGCCCAAGCCGCTGAAAAAGCCATTGAAGATGCTGGAATTTCAAAAGAAGATTTAGATTATATAATTGTTGCGCACAATTTTGGAGACACTCAAAAAGGTTCATATCAATCCAGCCCCCTTCCCAGTGTTGCATCCAAAGTAAAAACATTATTGAAAATTGAAAATCCAAAATGTGTAGCCTATGACATTTTATTTGGTTGCCCAGGTTGGATTGAAGGAATGATTCAAGCCCAAGCCTTCATAAAAGCTGGAATGGCCAAAAAATGCTTGGTGATTGGCACAGAAACTCTTTCAAGGGTTGTTGACCCTGTAGATAGAGATTCTATGATCTTCGCTGACGGTGCAGGAGCTACCATTTTAGAAAAGTCAGAAGAGTCAGGAGGAATTCTTTCTCATGAAACCGTTACTTATACTTTTAATGGGGAAGCGGATATGCTCTTTTTTGGGGAAGGATATGCTAAAGAAGATCCTTTATCCTACATCAAAATGCAGGGAAGAAAAGTATATGAATTTGCTTTAACAAAAGTTCCAGTCGCCATGAAATCGTGTTTGGATGCAGCAGGTATACCCATTGGATCGCTTAAAAAAATCTTTATTCATCAAGCCAACGACAAGATGGATGAAGCCATCGTAAAGCGCTTTTTTAGACAGTACAAAATTCAGGTTCCCGAAGGGGTACTGCCGATGAACATTCAAGAACACGGAAATAGCTCTGTGGCTACCATCCCCACACTGTTTGATCAAGTTCTTCGCAATGAAAAAGAAGGACATCATCTTGAAAAAGGAGACATTATTCTATTTGCTAGTGTGGGCGCTGGCATGAACATTAATGCAATCACCTACCAGGTATAAGCTGATTTTTTAGCATTAATCTTCTCTTTGCTTTTCTCTTTCTTCTCCTCTCTTTTGTGTATTTTTAAACATGCTTAAGTTACTCGCGCATTTGGGACGCTACTTTATCATGTTGCAACGCACCTTTGGAACCTTTACCAAAGGGAGTGTTCTTAGAAAATTAATTCTTCGTGAAGTCAATGACCTTATCATTGGCTCTTTGGGGATTGTCGCTTTCATTTCTTTTTTTGTTGGTGGCGTAGTTGCCATTCAAACTGCCATAAATTCAGACAATCCATTATTGCCAAAATACCTCGTGGGATTTGCCACACGCCAATCCATAATTTTGGAATTTGCGCCCTCTTTTATTTCAGTCATCATGGCTGGAAAAGTAGGCTCTTTCATCACATCAAGCATTGGAACAATGCGGGTTACAGAACAAATTGACGCGCTCGAAGTCATGGGAGTAAACACCTATAATTACCTCATTTTTCCAAAAATTGTAGCCATGACCCTTTACCCCTTCGTGATTGTTATCTCTATGTTCTTAGGGATTTTAGGCGGCTATTTTGCTTGCATTAGTGGTGGATTTTCTGCCCATGCCGATTTTATAGAAGGGCTGCAATTAGAGTTCAACCCTTTTCATGTTACCTATGCTTTTATAAAGACCTTTCTATTTGCTATGCTTTTAGCAACGATACCTTCTTATCACGGATACTATATGAAAGGAGGGGCATTGGGCGTAGGAAAAGCAAGCACCACTTCTTTTGTATGGACTAGTGTTGCCATCATCATCATGAACGCAGTAGTCACCAATATACTTTTGACATGATAGAGGTTCAAAATTTACATAAATCGTTCGGTGCTACTTCGGTACTTAAAGGAATTTCTACCACCTTTGAACAGGGAAAAACAAACTTAATCATCGGACAAAGTGGATCTGGAAAAACTGTTTTTTTGAAATCCATTCTAGGGCTTTTTTACCCAGAAAAAGGAGCCATTATCTTTGATGGTAAGCCTACGGATGAAATGTCCCAAGAAGAACGCTCTACCTTGCGCGAAGATATGGGAATGGTATTCCAAGGCAGTGCTCTTTTTGATTCCATGACGGTAGAAGAAAATGTAATGTTCCCGATGCAAATGTTTACCTCTGCTCCAGAAGATGAAATTTTAGAACGCGCCAACTTGGCGATACAAAGGGTGAATTTGGTAGACGCCAACAAAAAACTACCCAGTGAAATCTCTGGAGGAATGAAAAAGAGAGTTGCCATTGCAAGGGCCATTGTTATGAACCCCAAGTATTTATTTTGCGATGAACCCAACTCTGGCTTAGATCCTAAAACTGCTATCTTGATCGATAATCTGATTCAAGAAATCACACAAGAATATCAAATAACCACGGTGATCAATACCCATGACATGAATTCCGTTATGGAAATTGGAGAGAAAATTGTCTTTTTGGAACACGGTAAAAAAGAATGGGAGGGCACAAACCAAGAGATCTTTATAACGGACAATCAAGCCGTTTCAAATTTTGTTTACTCTTCAGAGCTATTTAAAAAAGTAAGAGAAGTGTATTTAGACGAACTAAAATAATATTTAGTCGACTTCTACTCGGGCATGTCCTGGTATTAAATAGTGTTTACTGGACGTCACTTCTTCACACAAAAAGCGCGTTCTTCGTTTATGCTTCAAAACAAAACGTCTTCCCCGAAAACGAAACTGAATTCCAGAAGTCAAATTATGAAGGGTTTCTTTTCCGTCATAAGGATCGTAGTTTTGTAAAGTCATCGCCAATGCTGGGTCGGTATCTGAACTGGCTTTAGGGTTCTTAAAATGAAGCAGCAAAGCCCCTAGTAAATCATCCGGAAACACAGCTCCAGACAGCAAAGGCTCCATCAGAGTCTTGAATGTTGATTTCCACTCTTTCCCGTGGGGTGCTATTCTATACCCGTGGGTAGTAAATGCCACATAGTGAGCTATTTCGTGAATTAGGGTAATGAGAAAACGGTATGGATTTTCGCCCACATTGATCGAAATTTGGTGGGTTCCGGAAGGAAGTTTTCGGTAATCTCCATGTTTTGTTTTCCGAGCTCTGCTCAACTTTATCTCTAAAGCTAAAGGAGACAGTATTTCCCCAACGTATGGAATCGCCGCTTTAGGAATATAATCGGAATACTGCATGAAACTATGGTGTAGAGGAAGAAACCTCTAATACTTTTCCGTTATAAAACTGTTGTCCAGTGAGGGCAAAATTCAATAAATACGCGGAAAACTCATCTGCAGTCACAGGAGCTTTAAATCCTGGAAATGCCTGGGCTAACATTTCTGTTTGGACGGCTCCTAAAGCCAAAGCATTAAAACTTGGACCCGTTTCTTTGTATTCTTCTGCCAATAATTCTGTTAACGTAATCACAGCTCCTTTACTGGAACTATACGCCGCCAAGCCTGGGAACTTTGCACTGCCTCGAATTCCTCCCATACTACTGACATTCACAACGTGTCCTTTTGAAGAGATAATAGGCAACAACTGACGCGTGAGTTCTGCAACACCAAAAACATTGACCTTGTATAGCGCTGTAAAGTCATCAAAGTTCGTTTCAGAAAAAGGACTGTTAATCAATTGCCCTGCGTTATTGATTAGCGCATCTATTTTCCACCCTTTGGCTTGAAATTCATCTGCAAATAACGCTATGGCTTTGGGGTTTGAAAGATCAACGGAATACGGAAAAATATTCTCCAAGCCTTTTAGGCTGTCAATATTCCGAGAAAGTGCAATGACTCGATGCCCTTGTTGGGCAGCAAGAAGTGCTGTCGCCTTTCCTATTCCCTTGCCTGTACCGGTAATGACTAATGTTTTCAATTTTTTCTTTTAAAGATAAAAAAACCCGCTAAAAAGCGGGTGTGTTTTTTTACTACTCTCGGCAATTACACCAACATAGTTACAGGATTTTCGATAAAGCCTTTCAGGGTTTGTAAAAACAATGACCCGGTAGCACCATCTACTGATCTGTGGTCGCAAGCTAGCGTAAGCTTCATTGTATTTCCAACTACAATCTGCCCATTCTTTACCACAGGCTTTTGAACAATTCCTCCTACGGATAATATAGCAGAATTGGGTTGATTGATTATAGAGGTAAACGTTTCTATGCCAAACATTCCTAAGTTTGAAATGGTGAATGTACTCCCATCCATTTCTGCCGGGGTCAACTTTTTGGCCTTGGCACGAACAGCATAATCTTTTACCTGAGCTCCGATTTGTGGAAGCGTCATCTCATCTGCAAAACGAACTACAGGAACAACAAGCCCATCTTCTACAGCTACAGCAACCCCCATGTGAACATGGTGGTTCTGAATAATTTTATCGTCTTGCCATTTTGAATTGACTTGAGGATGCTGTTTTAACGCAAGGGCAGTGGCTTTGACCACAATGTCGTTAAACGAAATTTTCGTGTCTGGAATGGAATTGTATTGCGTTCGGAAAGCAATGGCTTGATCCATGTCAAATTCTACCCCTAAATAATAATGTGGCGCTGTAAATTTAGATGCCGACAAACGCTTGGCGATGGTTTTTCGCATCTGACTGTTGGCCAATTCTGTCACAGACTCTACTCCAGTTGGAGCAAAAACAGCTGCATGCGCTGAGGGTACATACCCTTCAATGTCTCTTTTTATGATACGTCCACCATCTCCTGTTCCTTGAACTGCTGCTAGTGCTATTCCTTTTTCTTCGGCCAATTTTTTAGCCAATGGAGACGCTATGATTCTACCGGAGGTAGATGCAGTTGAAGGTGCAGGCGGGGGAGCTTGAGGAGTTGAAGCCACTACTGTTGGTGGGGCTTGTACCGCTACGGGCTCTTCTTTCACAGGAGCTGCTTCTTTTGGCGCTTCCTCTGCACTTTGGCTAGCAAAGGCTACAGCTGCTGCAACATCAGCATCTTTATCGCCTATAATTGCTAAGAGGCTGTCTACTTTTGCAGATTCTCCTTCCGCTATCCCAATATGCAAGAGTACTCCATTATAGAAGGACTCGAACTCCATAGTCGCTTTATCTGTTTCTATTTCCGCTAAGATGTCGCCTTCAGAAACGGTATCCCCTACTTGTTTAAGCCAACTAGCGACCGTTCCTTCTTCCATGGTGTCGCTTAAGCGAGGCATGGTTATGATTTCAACATTTTCTGGTTTCGCAACAGCACTCGTAGCTTCTGCTACCGCTGTCGTTTCTTCTTTTGCACCTGATGCTGCTTCTGTAGCACCGCCAGAGAGAAGGCTGCTGATGTCCTCCCCTTCTTCACCAATAATAGCCAAAAGGCTATCAACGGGTGCTGTACCTCCTTCTTCGATCCCTATATGCAGCAAGGTTCCTTCAAAAAAGGCTTCGAACTCCATTGTTGCTTTATCGGTTTCAATCTCAGCTAATATATCCCCTTCATTTACTTTGTCGCCTACTTTTTTCAACCAAGAAGCTACAGTTCCTTCTTCCATTGTATCGCTCAAGCGAGGCATCGTGATGATTTCTGCCATGATTAGTCGAGTTTATGTTTTATAAATGGATAATTCTGTTGTTCATATACGGCATCGTACATAACTGATTTTTCCGGGTAGGGAGATTCTTCTGCGAATTTCTCACATTCCGCAACTTGGGCTTTTATTTCAGCATCTATAGCGTCTAGGTCTGCCTGTGTTGCGTATTTTTTATCCAATATGATGGTTTTTACCTGCGTAATCGGATCTATTTTACGGTAATCTTCTACCTCTTGTTTAGTTCTATAGTGCTGTGCATCAGACATAGAATGTCCTCTATAGCGGTAGGTCTTCATTTCCAAGAATGAAGGCCCTTTCCCGTCACGGGCGTGTTTCATTGCCTTGTCCAGTGCTTCCGCTACGGCTACAGGGTCCATCCCATCCACAGGACCACAAGGCATTTCATACCCCAAGCCCAGTTTCCAAATTTCTTGATGACTCGCTGTGCGGGCAACTGAAGTCCCCATTGCGTAACCATTATTTTCAACCACAAAAACCACAGGCAACTCCCATAGGGTTGCCAAGTTTAAGGTTTCGTGCAATGATCCTTGGCGGACAGCTCCATCCCCCATAAAACACAAGGTTACAGCACCGGTATTAAAATACTTGTCCCCAAAGGCCATTCCTGCGCCCAAAGGTATTTGCCCCCCTACAATTCCGTGTCCTCCGTGAAAACGATGTTCTTTTGAAAAGATGTGCATGGATCCTCCTAAACCGTTGGAAGTTCCCGTGGCCTTTCCATACAATTCCGCCATTACTCTTTTAGGATCTACCCCCATACCGATAGGCTGAACGTGGTTTCTGTAGGCTGTAATCATACGGTCTTTACCAAGTTCCATAGCGTGTAAAGCTCCCGCCAAGATGGCCTCTTGTCCATTGTACAAATGAAGAAAGCCTCGAACTTTTTGCTGTATGTAAACTGCGGCTAACTTGTCTTCAAACTTGCGCCAGAAAAACATGTCTTTATACCAGTTTAGATACGTTTGTTTTGTTATTTTTTTCATCCAATAAGGTGGTTTATTCCATTAAAATAGCATTGCAAAAGTACCACTTAAAATTTTATCAGAAAAGATTGCTTTGTTTTAAATCAAACAAAAATATCGGTCCGTAACTACTAAAATATACAATTTATTCTTCCAGGTTTTCTAGTCCTCCATTGAGGTTAAAAGTCAACGAAAATCGCAATGTATTTTCTAGTGGGTTTCTAACTTTTGAGGTTGAAAACAAATAGGAGATGTCTATCTGGGTGTAGCTCAGTGCAAAACCTGTACCCAGTGTTAAAAATTTTCGTGATCCCTTTTCTACACTTTCATGAAAATATCCGGTTCTAAAGGCAAAGGCATTTTGAAAAACATATTCTGCTCCCAAAGCCCAAGTCACTTCCTTAAGCTCCTCACTAAATCCGCCTGGGGCGTCATTAAATGATGTTGTAATTCCCGATAAAAAACTAATGTCCGGTTGTTGATAGCCCAAAAATGTTCCGTCTTCTTCGTCGTATGTCGCTACTGGAGAAGGAACCAGAAGTTTATTCAACTCAAGATTTACATTCAACTGACTGTCATTTTCTAAGAAAAGTTCTATCCCTGTTCCTAGCTTAAGATTAGTAGGAATAAAATTCTTTTGCCCCCCTTCATCGTATTTCAGTCTGGGTCCTATGTTGGAAACATTAAAACCATAACGCATTCGGCTCTGCAAATCCATAAAATCAAAGCGATCTCCTCTGTAAAATCCTGAAATATCTACCCCCAGTGTACTGGCCGCAGTAGCATCTACATCTGTAGACAACTTTAAATCAGAGCGAATAAACCGACCCGCAACTGATAGGGAAAAATTATCATTTAATTTTAAGCCATAGGAAACATCTAAGGTCAATTCATTAGGACGCTCTACGCCTTGTTGTATGATGTTTCCTCCAACTAAATCATTGAATTGAATGTCTCCAAGACTAAAGTATTTTAAACTTGCTCCCCAAGCACTGCGTTCAGAAT
Organism: Candidatus Arcticimaribacter sp.; assembly: GCA_965662875.1. Classification (GTDB taxonomy): domain Bacteria; phylum Bacteroidota; class Bacteroidia; order Flavobacteriales; family Flavobacteriaceae; genus Arcticimaribacter. Next base: position 5,126 of record CBFIJA010000032.1, on the reverse strand, counting down.
TCTGTTTGTAATAGGTAATGTTTGCCAAAAAAATATCATCCACCAGCTTACTCAGGTAGGGAGTGTAACTGATTCCCACCCCTGTAGGGTTTTCGGCAAAAACATATTTTGAAGGATTCCATTGCTGTGAAAAAACATCCGCAGATGTAGCAACCCCGAGTTCCCCCATGCCTGCAGCTCTTGCGTCAGGGGTGATTAACAAAAAGGGGACACCTGTAGTAATGACACGGCTGTTATTTTGAGCGTTTAACTGTATGTAAAACAGAATAAATACACCCAACATCACACTCCTAAAAAATGAAAATAACATATTCATACATCCTCAAAACGAAAAAAAAAGAAAAATCTTGTATCGTTCTATATCATAAATCGAGGGCAAGGTAATAAAATCAAATATTGTACGTTATAAATGCATTAATAATGATTAGGGCCTATTCTGTATTTGAAAACATACGTTATAGACCAGATATTTTGTAAATTGCGATAATTTTAAGCCCCTCGGGTCTAAAAAGATAAATATGAAGATGAAATTATTTTCAAAAAACGTTTTCTCAATAGCACTTTTAGCCGCTGTTGTAGTGAGTTGTGGGAAGAACAGTCAATCGCGCGCAACAGGCTGGAGCATCAATTCTAAAAAAGGCGGATTCCAGTACAATACAGATTTTGAAGATCAAGAAACAGGACCGGGATTGGTTTTTATTGAAGGTGGAACATTTACTAAAGGGCAAGTTCAAGATGACGTAATGCACGATTGGAATAATACCCCTACACGTCAACACGTAATGTCCTTTTACATCGATGAGACAGAAGTGACCAATATCATGTATATGGAATACCTAGATTGGCTAGAATTTGTTTTTCCAAAAGAAAATTTAGATTACCGTCAGATTTATGAAGGCGCTTTGCCAGATACATTGGTCTGGAGAAACCAATTGGGCTATGTAGAGGAATTAACCACAAATTATTTACGCCACCCAGCGTATGCTGAATATCCTGTTGTCGGAGTAAACTGGTTACAAGCAGTTCAATTTGCAGAATGGCGTACAGATCGTGTAAACGAATTTATCCTTGAGCGTGAAGCCTATTTACAAAAAGACGTTCGTTACGAACAAGTAGATGCCAACAGCACGTTCAGCACAAGTGCATACTTGAAAGTACCTGAAACCACCTACGGAGGAAAAATTGATTCCTTGGTTGGGAAAAATGGAATCAAGAAAGTGGACACCTCTGAAGTGAAAGTATATGCTGGAGTAGAAAAAGGAATTTTACTCCCCTCCTATAGGCTACCAACAGAAACGGAATGGGAATATGCCGCACTTGCACTTATTGGAGATCGCGAATACAACTCCTACAGAGGGAAAAAGAAATATCCTTGGCAGGGAGAATACACCCGTTCTAGCGAAAGAAGAACAGAAGGGGATCAATTGGCCAACTTCAAACTCGGAAAAGGAGATTACGGTGGAATTGCCGGTTGGTCTGATGACGGAGCCGACATTACCATTCAAGTAAAACAATACCCTCCAAATGATTTTGGGGTTTATGATATGGCCGGTAATGTTGCCGAATGGGTTTCAGACGTATACCGTCCCATTGTAGATGACGAAGCCAGTGACTTTAACTACTATAGAGGAAATATTTATTTAAAAGAAGTAATCGGGGAAGACGGCAAAGCCGTAGTGATTTCTCCAGATCAATTGCAATATGACACTTTACCCAATGGAAAGGTACTCTTAAAAAGAATTCCAGGGCAATTGGAAAAAGTTGACATTGATGATGAAGAAACCTTTTTACGTCAAAACTTCACAAAAAGTGATAATCGAAACTATAGGGATGGAGATTTAGGGTCAACACGAGACTATCGTTTAGGAAGCAACCCAGAGTTGGATGTAGAAAAAACAGCAGATGGCCGACCAATTACGTCTACCATGTACGATGCACCCACCCATAAATTAGAATTCAAAGAAGATGGAACAGTAGATTACAAACGTTCTATCGATAAAAGCAACGACCGCACCTCTCTAATTACAGATGAAGTTCGCGTTTATAAAGGAGGTTCTTGGAAAGACCGTGCATATTGGCTAGACCCCGCACAAAGAAGATACCTACCGCAATACATTGCTACGGATTATATCGGGTTCCGCTGTGCCATGACACGTTTAGGCTCAAAAAGCAAAGCGAAAAAAACCGCACGACACAAACGTAGAGGATAACCAAAAAACGAAAGGCATTTTTTTAATGCCTTTTTTTTTACATGAATATCAAGGATTTATACGCGCTTTACACACAAACTACAGGAGTAGTTACAGACACCCGTAAGATTGAAAAAGATTGTTTTTTCATCTGTCTCCGTGGAGATAACTTTAACGGCAATCAATTTGCAAAAAAAGCCTTGGAAAAAGGAGCTGCTTATGCTCTTGTCGACGATAAGGATATTTATGAAGAGGATCATCCTAGAATGATTTGGTCAGAAAACGCTCTTGCAACGCTTCAACATCTTGGAAAACACCACAGAGAGCAATTTTCCATCCCCATTATTGGCCTTACAGGTTCCAATGGAAAAACCACAACAAAAGAGCTTATCCGTTCAGTTCTCTCCCAAAAATTCAATGTTTTGGCTACTGAAGGAAACCTCAATAATCACATCGGTGTTCCGCTCACTCTATTAAAGCTCTCCCCAAGTACTGAAATTGGTATCATCGAAATGGGAGCGAATCACAAAAAAGAAATAGAAAAGCTAGCAGCACTTTGCCAACCCACATTCGGCTATATCACAAATTTTGGGAAAGCACATCTTGAAGGTTTCGGAGGTATCGAAGGTGTAATCCAAGGAAAGTCTGAATTGTATCGTCAATTGGAAAACACCAAGGCAACTGCCTTTATTAATATTGATGACCCCATACAGCTTGAAAAAACGAAAAATATAAAAACGATTGGCTTTAGCTTTAAAAACAACAAAGCGGATTGCCTCCTTGAAAGCTTCGTAATTGGGGAAGAAAAACTCAAATTGAGTTTTGAATCAGAAGAAATTTATCCTAAAATAACAGGGGCCTACAACCTATACAATATCGGGGCTGCAATCGTAATGGGAATGCATTTTGGCCTTAGCACAAAAGAAATCAAAAAGGGAATAGAAGCGTATGCCCCAAAAAACAATCGTTCTGAATGGCGGAATACTACAAACAATCGGGTATTACTCGACGCCTATAACGCAAACCCCAGCAGCATGCAAGCAGCCATTGCCTCTTTTGCACAACTAGAAGCAAAAAATAAAATACTCATTTTAGGGGATATGCTTGAATTGGGGGAGTACCAAAAAACAGAACATCAAGGTCTTCTTGAAAGCCTAAAAAAACAAAATTGGTCGACTGTACTTTTGGTGGGTCCTCTTTTTTATCAACTCAGATCCCATTCGCCCTTTAAGCATTTTGAAAGCCTAGAAGATATAAAAGTTTATCTTGAAAAAGAACCGGTAAAAAATAGCACCTTATTATTGAAAGGATCAAGAGGAATCGCCCTTGAGCAACTCCTCCCCCTTCTATAAAATTAAAATTTTTCTACTTGCTTAAATTCTGATAAATCCACCGCTTCAATTTCTTTTTTAAGCGCTGGCCATTTTTCTACATAAAAAAGATTGACTGCTTCAATGGCTTCTTTCCAATGGTCATCCGCTTGCTTTAATAAAGTTTCTTCTGTAATTGTTATTCCAGATTGACGACTCGAAATGTAGCGAGATGCTTGATAAATTCTTGTCATAACAGATACATTTGGGTTACGGACAATGCCCTGTCGTTTGTCCTCTTTCCCTATAAATTCGTCCATCAATACCGTAAGCTTAGTTTTTGCATATTTACATTTTGCAAGTATACTTTTAAACTCAGCTGTGTCTTTGGCTTTTAGACGCTTTTCATAGGCCGATAATATCGCTTTGCTTTCAGCCAATTGTTTTACGGCTTTTGCTGCGGTATCCATTTTTGCTTCCAACGCTTTTGAAGCTGCATAAACCGCATCAATACTTTCCTGAGAAACCACAATTCTAGGGTCTGATTTTACCGTAATTTCTACCTCGTTTTTTTGATCTCTGTATTCCAAAACTGCTGTATACGTTCCCGGTTTAACCCTTACGCCCGAGGGTTCTCTTGAAGATTTTCTTGGATTCCTTCTTGGGCGATTAACCCCTTTTTCATCCATCCCCCAATACCATCTGTAAAAACCTGTTTTTTTAGGCGCCTTCTTTTTTAGGGTTCTAATTAAACGTTCTCCATCGTAGAGGTTTAAGGAGAGTGAATCTTTATTTTTCCCCGTTGGATCTGCGTTAAAGAAGTAAGTAAACATTGCACCTCTTCTTTTATTCTCGCCTTGATACATTGCATCTGCCCCAAAACGAGAGCCTGTAGGTTGCTGATAAGCTGCTAAATACGCATTTGGAGGATTAAACAAGTGCGCCCCTTTGTCCAATAAAGAAGGATTGCCTGCAACAGCTCTCAAGGGACGAATGTCATCCAAGACCCATGCTGCCCTTCCAAAAGTACCGATGACTAAATCGTGCTCTCTTGGATGAATGACCAAATCTTTGGTAGAAACGGTTGGGAAAACCGCAGCATCAAATTTCTGCCAAGAAGTCCCTGCATTGAGTGAGAAATACAAACCATCGTCTGTCCCCAAAAACAATAGATTTTCATTTTCTGGATCTTCCACTATACTAAGGGCATAACTCTCTACATCCTCTTGATCTACAATTCTAGTCCAAGACTTTCCATAATTGGTCGTTCTGTAGGCGTAAGGTGTATAATTGAACCTTCTGTAGTCATTGGCCACTAAAAGCGCCTCTCCTTTGTTTTTATTGGAAGCTTTGATCTGAGTAATCCAACTCCCTTTGGGCAATCCTTTAAGGTTTTTAGAAACCTCAATCCAAGTTTTACCACCATCCATTGTGGTGTGCACCCTTCCGTCATCGGATGCCACCCAAAGCATATTTTGCTCTAGAGGAGAGGGCTCTATTACCAAAAGGGTACAATGATTTTCTGCACCTGTTGCATCTAAAGTCAATCCCCCACTTTCACTTTGCTTTTGCTTTTCCGGATCATTGGTCGTTAGATCGGGGGAAATTACATCCCAAGTCAATCCTT
>CBFIJA010000031.1:0-17527 GCA_965662875.1 Candidatus Arcticimaribacter sp. | reverse complement strand
TGGGACAATTACAACTATCGAAAAGAGATTTTAATGGGGTTACTTGAGCAACATAAGTACCACAAAATCATTCGGGATATAGAAGAACAAATGGAATGGATCTCCAATGAAAAAAATATTCAAACTGTCTATGGTTTAGAACTTTCTAAAACGGACTCATTAATGACTTTTGGGTATTTCAGAAATCATTTAAACAATATTTCCAAATACAACCTTCCATTGATTCAAGAAAACAACCTCAACTCCGGAAGTTCATACATTGATTCTAGAATTCGTTTTGATTCTATTTTAGCAGATAATCGTTTCAACCAAACAGCAAAAAACTTCCTTTTATTTAATGCTTATAAGGGAATACTTGAAGACTTTAGAGCAAAAGACAAAGAAATTTACTTCAAGAAACTAATTGCACACACTACAAATTCAAATAAAATCAAAACACTCCAGAAGAAATTCAATTTGAATTTTAGCCATTCCAATAAACTCATTTTAACGAGCCTAAAGAATGAAAGAACCACATTTTCTGAGGTCTTAAAAAAAAATAAAGGCAAATGGCTCTATATTGATTTTTGGGCGAGTTGGTGTGCGCCTTGTAAAGAAACATTAGCAAATTCTGTAATTCTCCAAAAAGAACTTGAAAATAAAAACATTGAATTCATATACTTAGGCCTTAATGACGTAAAAGAAAAATGGAAAACGGCAATACATGCTAACAAATTGGGGAAAAGTCAACATTACTTTATCGAAAACGAAAATGTCTCCAGTATGATAGAAAAATTGGGCATTAAAACGATTCCTCACTATTTGATCTATAACCCCGAAGGAGAATTAGTCAATGCTTATGCGAATCGTCCTGGAGAAGGAGCAAAAAAACAACTAGAGAAATTAATAGACAAAAGTTAAAGTAAGTTGAGAGTATTCAAATCAAATTCGTTGAAATAAACCATACATGAAAAAATTAATAGCTTTCCAATGATAAGAAACGTGCATCGTTAAAACACATTCTATATTTTAAAAGACCATAGTCACTCCAATGAAAAAAGCAGAGTACATCGATAAAAAGTTAGTTGTTGAAATATTGGTTTCTGCTTTTTCCCCATTGGAAGAAATCAATTCGATAAATTTTGTTGTTAAACAAGACGAAAAGAGAATTTTAAGAATGCAAGTACTCATGGAGTATTTATTTGAAAAAACATTTCGTTATGGTCAAATATACATTTCGGACAATCGCAAAGCTTGTGTTTTATTAAAATTTCCATTCAATGAAAAAATTACTTTTAAAACAATTCTGCTGGATATAAAGCTAGCAGTGAAATGCATTGGAATTGAAAGGGTCTTTGATGTTTTAAAAAGGCAACAAATCGCAAGTCGACACTATCCGAGTGAGGAGCACATCAGACCCCTAATTATGGGGGTGAAAAAAGAGCACAAAGGAAAAGGAACTGCAGCGCGTTTGATGTTAGAAGTGATGAGTCAATTTAAAAGAAATAAAAGACCTGTTATTGTAGATGCTGCATCTGAAAAAAATGTACAATTGTACATGAAATTTGGGTTTAAAATCATTAAAAAAGAAGAGGCCCTGGGGTTTCCCATCTACTTTTTACGATTGAATTAGTGGTGAAAACAAACCCAAAAAGCAAATTATTTACCCATTTACGCCTTTCCGCCAGTGCAGTATAGGATTTATATTATACTGCTGAGTGCCTTGAGCAAAATGATAAAAATCATCAAAATTGACAACGGACTTAACCATTAGAGCAACTTCCCCAAAGTTCTAAAAAGAACAAAAAGTAAAAAGACTCAGCTTGCAAAAAAAAGTTCAATTATTTAATTTACAAAGCAAACTACTTTATATTTACACTAATCAAAATGAAATCCATTATGGAAACAGATAAACTATCCCCAGAAAAAACTCTGGAATTGATCGCCGATGTTATTACTCAGGCAAGGAATAAATTTGAAGAAAATGGATTTATTTACATGTTTTGGGGAGCTTTAATTGCCTTAACTTCCTTTAGTCAATTTGCTTTGCTTGCTAATGGATCTTATGATAACCATTGGTATCCTTATCTATTAATGCCTATTGGAGGAATTTATTCTTATGTTTATTATTCTAGAAAGAAAGGAAAAAGAAAACAAAATGTAATCGGCAAAACAATATCTTCACTATGGATTGTCCTTCTCATTAACACAATGATTTATGGATTTGTGTTTGCAAACAATCTGAGAAGTAATTTAATCCCCATTATTTTAACATTGGTTTCTATAGGGACGATTGTTTCAGGTACTTCAATAAAAAGTAAATTAATTCTCATATCTGGTATTTTTATCGGGCTTTCAGCCTATGTAAGTTTTTTTCTAGAATGGTTTTACCAACCTTTATTGATGGGGATTGTTTCAGTAATCGCTTTTTTTATACCAGGGGTTCTCTTAATGATCCAAAAAAGAGAAAAATAAATGTTTAAAAATTTAAATCCATTATTGCATTCTCAACTCAGATTATCCATTATCTCATTTTTAGTAACGAATGGGACATCTGACTTTAATGAATTAAAAAAAATTACCAAAGCGACTTCGGGTAACCTTAGCGTTCAGCTTAAAAAATTGGAAAAGGCAAAATACATCACCATTACCAAAGGGTTTTTAAACAACTACCAACATACATCCATTGAAATATCCAATGATGGAATTGATGCTTTTGAGGAATATGTAAAAGCCATAAAAGCCTATATAGGATAATCCTCACATAATTTTGCTGGATCTAAGGCAAAAGACAAACCTAAAGAAAAGCTGGATTTAAATATTTAATATTTTACCTACTTGGGTTTCCTAGAGTGGATATTAATTGGATACTAAAGTGTAGATAAATACTAGAAAAAATATTTTTTCATTGAAAAGAGAAATAGATTGTATATTTTTTTATACATTTAGTTTATATTATAAATTAATTTAAAACCTGAAATTATGATTCGATTTTTACTTATCTCATTCCTTTTTATGTCTTGCAAAGGAAATGCTACGGCAACAGCAAAGATGGAGGCTGTTGCATATTCCTCTGAAATGATACAAATAAAGTCAGATTCTTTGCTTGTGGGAGTTCAAGACAAAATCTACACGGGCTTTGTTCAAAGTATGATTGCCAAGGACAATCATACACTTTTAAAATTAAGTTCAGAATTGGAAGAATTATATGCCTCAAAAAATGAGAATTTGATTCTGTACTGGCGCTCTTATTTACAATTTTACGCCTCTATTTACTATTTAGATAAAGGGGATATAGCTGAAGCAGAACAAGAGATAGACAAAGGCATTAATTGGCTGAAGGAAATGCAAAATAAGAATTCCGAAGATTATGCCCTATTGGCAATGTTGCAAGGGTATGGCATTCAATTTAAAGGGATGAAAGCCATGTTTATTTCCAGCGAAATAAAGAAGAATTTAAAAACGGCTATGGCTATAGATTCTACTAATTTAAGAGCATATTACGTATATGCGAACAACGATTACAATACCCCTAAGATATATGGTGGAGGAAGAGAAACGGAAGAATATCTATTAAAAGCGATTTCATTGCCAAGTCAGAAAGTTAAAAACACTTATTTGCCCTCTTGGGGGAAAGAAGAAGCCTATGAAATGCTTGTAAAATATTACTTAAAAAACAAAAAATGGGATTCCGCGAAAAAATACTATCAAGAGGGCATTAGTACATTTCCCGACAGTTATTCGATAAAGCAATTGGCTTCGAAATTAGTTGGAAAGTAGATGAGAGATCGTATTTTGCTATTGTTGGTTTTTCTTCCTTTTATTTTAGTTGCGCAATCACAAATAAACGGCTGGGTTGAAAACAAAAAAGGGGAAACTATTTTTGCCGTAAATGTATACCTGAAATCAAATCCAAATAAGGGAACAACTACAGATTTTGACGGTAAATTTAGTGTCAAGATTGAAGACGCATCCGATACATTAGTTGTTTCCTACATTGGCTTTGAAACAAAAAATATTTTACTATCCAGGGTTGACTTTTCAAAACCATTGGTTGTCGAATTGAATAGAAATAGTCAAACGTTAGAGGAAGTAATCATTAAAGCAAAGGACCCAATATCTGAAAAATTTTCAGTCGTTAAAATAAAGAAACTGGACATTTATTTTAACCCTGTTTCGCAAGGAGACCCTTTAAAAGCGATTACGATATTACCGGCATCTACAAATACAGATGAAACGGCAAATCCATCTTTGAGAGGGAGTGCTGCTGACCGATCAAGGGTTGTATTAAATGGAGTTCCAATTTATAACCCTGTTAGAGCAAGTCAACTGAATAACCAAGGGTTTTTCAGTTTGTTTACCCCTGAGATAATCCACAATCAATATGTTTACGCAAGTAATCCCCCATTGACTTATGGCAATACAAGTGCTGGTTTGGTAGAGATACAAACGACCAACAAATTAGAGACAAATCAGCTTCAACTTTCAGCTACTTTAGCAAGTGTCGGCCTTTTCTTGTCGCAAGAAATTAAAAAAGATACTTCATTTATTCAGGCATACGGTAATTATCAATTTTCCAATGCATTTGTTGAGATTCAAAAGGATAAATTACCTAACATCAAAAATTTTGTCATTAAAGATGCAGGCATAAACGTTCATTCAAAGATCAGTAAAAAAGCAAGGTTTAATTCATACAACTACTTTATTGATGAACAATACAATGGACGGGCTCAACAATACACATACCAAGGGAATGTAGCCACTGAAAACAAGAGATTATTCTCGGTTAATAACGTAAAACTTTTTTCTAGGAATGGAGTTTTAAGCATAAACAATGGCATCAATCATTCTACTCAACTTTTTAAATTTGGCAATATTGCATCAGAGCAAAAAACTAATCAAGTATACAATTCTGTAGATTTTAAATGGCTTTTAAAGGAAAACACAACAATACAATTTGGTGTTTCACACGATTATCATCACAATACTTTTAAGGACAGTATCCCTACGTATTATTATGCATTATCACCAAGTTCCCCCAGTTCGTTTTCAAACACGTCAATTCACAATCATATTCTTGAAGCCTATGCATACACAAATTGGGAAATAAACGAAAAAATCACCTTTTCTTCGGGAATGAGAAGCAACTTACCCATAAAAAATCAAGGATCGTATTTCAGCGCTCAATTCGGACTAAAATATCGTTTGAATAAACGGCAGTCGTTTTTATTAAGTGGAGGAAAATATCACAATTATTCTATTCCAAATTATTTTGCCAAATCCTATGACTTGCAATCAAGCTATCAGATGGCATTGGATTATTCTTACGCACAAAAAAACACCCTAATAACAGCTGCAATCTTCTTTAAAAATGAAACAGAACAAGCATCAGAATTTGAGTATTTTAACATAGACAAGGAGGATACATTTGGAGTAGAAATTTACTTCGAGCATAATTTTTATAGGCATTATAAGTTTACTTTCTCAAATTCATTTCTCGACCAAAAGGTAAGAATACTTGGAAATGATTATCCTGGCTCCAATGACTTTAACTATTTAGCAAAAGCAACTATTCAATACAATAATCCTAGGGTGTTTACACTGGCCTTATCTTATATAGGTCGACCGGGCACCCATTACAATACCATAACAAGTGCTGTTTTTAACGAGCAGACGAACTTCTATGAACCCTTAATTTCCGATCCACTATACGACAGACAATTCGAAAGCTACAATCGTTTTGATCTAAGTTTAAATAAACACATTAGACTTAAGAAAAATGCTCTGACTACGTTTATTTCATTAAACAATCTTTTGAACGCCCAAAATGAAAGAAGCAGTTTGTACAATTCAAATTACACGGAAAAAGACTTTGATTATTTTCAGTTTAGAACAGTCTTCTTTGGATGTGTTTGGCATTTGAATTAATCTTAAGATAAGGGGATAATAAATCTATATACAAAAACAGAATGCATTGGACATAACATTCTTGGTGTAAAGGGAGAACAACAAATGATCGTACAGATGATTTGAAAATCATTATATTGGTCGGGTGATAGTACTCCTTAATATCATTTTAAAACAGAAAACACCATGAAAAAATCAATGCTATTATTACTGCTTCTGGGGTGGTCCATCGGGTTGGCTCAAGAGGCTGAATATTCAGTTGCCTCTTACTTAACTGAGGGCACCAAGGCGCCCAATACACATTATATTGGTACAGCTTGGCTCAATGCTTTGATCCATGACGATGCAGATTTGGGATACAACATCACCAAAGCCACCTTTAAAGCCAACTCAACCCTAGACTGGCATAAGCACAGTTCAGCACAAGTTTTAATTGTTGTAGAAGGGGAAGCCTATTATCAAGAAAGAGGGAAAGAGGCGGTCATCCTAAAAGTAGGGGATGTTATAAAATGCGAAAGAGACACCGAACATTGGCATGCATCTACCAAAACGAGTGATGTGACTTATTTGGCGCTGTATGGAGGGGGACAACCCACCGTTTGGACCCAAGTGGTTACACAAGACTACTACGATAAAGTAGCCAAAAAACTGAAAAAAGACTGAGGAATAACCAAGGTAATTTCGCGATCCCAGACGGAAAAACAGCAATTTACACCCCCCTGCAAATAACCCTCTGATCCTTTGAAAAAAGAATACCTATTTACCTCTAAACGTTTAGGGTTTCGCAATTGGAAAGAAAGTGATTTAGTGACGCTGCAACAGATGAATTCTGATATGGAAGTGATGGAACTTTTCCCCAAAACCTTGACAAAAAAAAGAAACAGAGGAAGCCTTCCAAAACCTTAAGCTGCACTACAGTATACACAAATACACCTATTTTGCAACAGAAACACTGGCCAACAAGGAATTGATCGGGCTAATAGGTTTGGCCCTTCAAGACTATATAACAGACTTTACGCCAGCTGTGGACATCGGTTGGCGGCTAAGAAAAGATACATGGGGCAAAGGCTATGCTACAGAAGGAGCAAAAAGATGCCTTGCATATGGCTTTAAACATTTAAAGTTATCCAAGATCATTTCAACCTGCACGGTGAATAACAAAAGATCTGAAAACGTGATGAAAAAAATCGGGATGCTAAGCCTTGGAACATTCTGTCACCCCAAATTAAAAGATTATCCAGACTTTGAAAAGTGCCTATGTTATGCAATAACAAAAGAAGCGTGGGAAAAACACTAAGGTAAAGAACCCGGTTTGCCTTGCTCTTTTTTGTTATCTTTCGTATTAATCCATATTGCATGTCAACTTCCCTTTTGTTTATTTCCATCAGCACCCTCGCCATCCTTTTATATTTCTGTTATGGCCTACTCCAGAAAAGTAAGATTTTCATTACCCAGTCCCTGCGCTTCCCTTTAGGAATCCTTTTTGGTGTATCCCTTGTTTTTACCAGTTGCGGAGAACTGCCCGCTGAACATAAGTATACGATCAGTGTTTATCAAACAACACAAACAGAGGGGTATCTAAAGAATATCAAAGTGGAGGAACAAGAGAATTATGCTGAAGAAGCAGAAAAAATAGAACTTTACCTTGAGCCTACCCAAACGTTTCAAAGTTATATTGGCTTTGGCGCTTCGTTTACCGAATCTTCCGCTTGGAATCTTGCAACCCTTCCTATCCCTTTGCGTAAGGAAGTACTGACCAAATTGTTTAGCCCAACCGAAGGCGCGGGGTTTAGTCTAACCCGCACCCATATCAACAGTAGCGATTATTCTAACGGTCACTATACGTATGTTGACCAAGGGGATGAAAGCCTTGAAAGTTTTAGCGTTTATGAAGACAAAAAAGGATTTACAGGCAACGAAAACGATCAAGTGGAAGGTATTGCTTTGGTAGAACCAGAATACGATATTATTCCCATGATATTGGAAGCCTCAAAAGTACCTGGCGCAGATTTCAAAATCATTGCTTCCCCATGGAGTCCCCCCTCTTGGATGAAAGTCGGAGAAACGGCGAAAATGACCAATGGAACCCTCCAACCAAAATACTATACGACGTGGGCAAACTATCTTTCAAAATTCATAAGTGCATACAAAACAGAAGGCATAAACCTCTGGGGCATAACGCCACAAAACGAACCCCTGCATGCTCATGATGCTCGCTGGGACAGCAATGGTTTTTCAGCAGAGCAAGGCCGTGATTTTCTAAGGGACCACCTGGGGCCACAACTTGTAAAGGACGGGCATTTAAAGCTTGATGATTTAGAAGCTGGCGTACGTGTTTTGATTTACGATCACAATAAATCTGCTATAAATGAATACGTTACCCCAACCTATACAGATCCCGAAGCTGCAAAATATGCCTGGGGTACCGCTTTTCATTGGTATGCAAATTCAGAACTTGATGAAAACAATTGGTTTAGCAAAGCCTTGAACAAACACCGTGAACAGTTTCCCAACAAAGGGTTGATCCATACAGAGTCCAGTATAGACATTGACGCAGCAGACCCTATAGGGCAATATTGGCGTGAAAGTACAGATTACGCAGGGGAATTTGTCCCCTTTGACACCTATGCCTACGACATCCTAACAGATTTAAATGCAGGAACGCAAGGTTATATCGAGTGGTGTATGATTTTAAGTCATAAAGGACAACCCAATCCCTATGATAATTTTAACAGTGCTCCCGTGCTCATTAACCCAAATACAAATGAGGTGATCTACACTCCATTGTATTATCTTTTAAGTCACTTTAGCAAATTTATTCGTCCTAATGCAAAGCGAATAGAAGTAAACGGACAACCCATCAATGGGGTCGCCTATACTGCCGCAAAGAACGAAGACGGATCTATCGTCCTTGTCGTATTCAATGGAAATAAGGAGCCCTATAAACTTTCGCTCTCCCTAGATGGAAGGGTCTATTCATCAAAACTTCCCGCAAGGTCCATCCAAACCCTTTTGTTAAGTGAATATCAATCCAAAGGATGAAGCTATTTTATATTTTAAGTCTCTTTTTTTTTGGTTCTGCTTCCATTGGGATGTAAGCAGCAAGAGGAGCCCCAAGAAGCTGTTCTAGACATTGAAATGGATACCCAAGAAGCAATCAATCAAACGGCATGTGGCCTTACAGTCGATCCAGAGAGTTTGGTTAACGGCGATCAACTCCCCATAGTGGCTGGAAAATTACTTTCCTATGCGGTCAGTACAGCTGATGAATGTGCTTATATGCCCCCGGGGAAATGGATTAATGTCTACGGGACGGTCTATTACCGTTATATCGAAAGGGGAAGCGGGGAGAATAAAGTGAGTGTAAACGGATTGGTAAAACAAAATACCGAAATAGCTGCTTCCATTCTCAGCCAAGATCAAATGGATCAAATCATTTCCATCCTCCCCAACCAGCTGGAATGGGAAAATGAAGCACGTTTAAATCGGGATTTAATAGCCAGAGAGCTCTACCATTGGAAAAGTGGATCGCAAGGAGATGAAGAACTCATCCTTCGTTTGACGCATGAAAACGGCAGCTTACTGAAAAACCTTGTACATCAAAGAACCTACGTTTTTGCCGGCATCGTAAATGATTTAACAGCAGCACAAATCGAGGGGTTTTGCCTTTCCAGAACTGCAGAAAACGATGCGATTAATCCTGAGGACTTGAAAAACATAAAAAATCAATTGAGCAGTGAGGACGAGAAAACCACACTGAACCTCATCCTCTCTAAATTCTTTGTTTGGGCTACGGGAACTGAAAGCATGAATCAGCTGGTTGATGACGGTAGACCCGGGGTATATTTTGGATTTGCGAATCTGAGAATTGAGGACCGAGAAGGGGAAGATGTTAGCAACGGATTGCGAAAAGAGGCCTCGGATCTCATCATTGAAACGCTAAATGCGGAACAAAGCAGTGCCCTAAGTAATTTGGTTGCAGCACAAGAAGGATATTTATCCAGCTATTATTCTACGCGCGCTGAATTGGCAAGTACCCTCATTCACTATTTAACGGATGCCACGTCTATACAAACGGACGAACTACAGGAACTCTGCACCCAAAGTGAAATAGCAGAAACCCAACTGGCCCTATTACAAGCAAAAGAAATGGGAAGAATACTTCAAAGCATGGATTCTGAACAAATGCAAATTTTAGTGGATTTTAAAGAAGGATATTAGAAAACACCTTGGACTTGTTTTTTTATATAATTTCGAAAAACAATACTTTAAATGGGTCAGAGTATAAGGTCTTACTTCTTTTCCATAGGACCGCGTAAATGAATGACTAATCCATTGAGGAAGTTGCGCAATACTTGATCTCCACAACTCATGTACTTTGGATGATTTTCATTCCTGAAAAATGCGCCTAACTCTGACTTACTGATTCTAAAGTCGACGAGTTTTAATATCTCTACAATATCCTCATCACGAAGTTTATGGGCTACGCGAAGTTTTTTAAATATATCGTTATTGGTTAACCCCATTATGGATAAGTAAAAGTGTGAATAAAAAGTATCGTGGTTTGCTTTGATTTTCGCTTAATCCTTAGAAGCATCAAAGCCTCTTTTCCCAAAAAGTATTTCAAAAAAAAGTTTAAAATCGCCTCTTAGACTCCACAAAGGATACTGAAAGGTTGCGGGTTTATTTTTTTCAAAAAAAGCATGCCCAACCCAGGCAAAACCATACCCAACCAACGGGAGTGCTATCCAAAACCGTGCTTCTTTTTGTGCTACTACAAAAAAGCCCAGCAAGAGAAAGACCAAAAAGGTACCGATAAAATGCAACGTTCTACTGGTCTTGTTTTGATGTTCCGTTAAATAAAAGGGGTAAAATTCCTTGAAGGATTGAAAACGTTCTTCTGCCATGTTTTTTGGTTTTCTCTAAGATAAAAAAAATCCCCAACATTGCTGCTGGGGATGTAGTTTTTAGGCTTCGCCCGTAGGGCCAAAGTTTAGCGGAATGGGCGGTTGCTCTTGGGCGCTAATCTTACCGTTGGCTTGTTCAAAACGTTGGATGTTTTCTCCTAGTGCTTTGTGCAAACGCTTGGCATGCTCTGGAGTCAAGATGATTCTTGACTTTACCTTTGCTTTTGGCGCTCCGGGCATCATGGCAATAAAATCGACAATAAATTCAGAAACAGAGTGATTGATGATCGCCAAGTTACTGTATGTCCCTTCAGCGGTTTTTTCATCCAACTCAATATTAATTTTTTGCTCTTTTGCTGCCTTATCGCTCATGCCTTATAGCTTTACTTCTTCTTCTGATTCTTTGTTAATCAATAAGCTGGTGTACTCTTCTTTTGATCCAACAATGATGTCATTGTATTCTCTAAGTCCTGTACCTGCAGGGATTTTATGACCAACAATTACATTTTCTTTTAAGCCTTCAAGCGTATCTTCTTTTCCGCTTACAGCTGCTTCGTTCAAGACTTTTGTTGTCTCTTGGAAAGAGGCTGCAGAGATAAAGGATTTGGTCTGTAGCGATGCGCGAGTAATTCCTTGCAGCTCTGGTGTCGCTGTTGCAGGTTGTGCATCACGGGCAGTAACCATTGCCTTGCCTTCGCGTTTTAAGAAAGAATTTTCGTCACGCAACTCACGAGAAGTGATTACCTGACCGGCTTTCAAGTTTTCAGAATCTCCTACTTCCTCAACCACTTTTTTCCCGTAAAGGTTGTCGTTTTCTTCAATGAAATCGTATTTGTGAATCAATTGGTTCTCCAAGAAAAGGGTATCTCCTGGATCGTTTATTTTCACTTTACGCATCATTTGACGAACAACTACTTCAAAGTGCTTGTCGTTGATTTTCACTCCTTGCAAACGGTATACTTCTTGTACCTCGTTTACCAAGTACTGCTGAACCGCAGAAGGTCCTTTAATTTTTAAAATATCTAAGGGTGTAATGGATCCGTCAGACAATGGCATTCCGGCTTTAACAAAGTCGTTTTCTTGTACCAAAATCTGGTTGGAAAGTTTCACCAAGTACTTGCGGATATCACCAAACTTGGACTCCACGATGATCTCACGGTTACCCCGTTTGATTTTTCCGAAAGATACTACACCGTCTATTTCTGACACAACAGCTGGGTTAGAAGGATTACGTGCTTCAAACAATTCTGTTACACGGGGTAAACCTCCTGTAATATCCCCTGACTTGGCAGATTTACGTGGAATTTTCACCAATACCTTTCCTTCTTCGATGGTATCACCATCGTCTACCATAATGTGTGCACCAACCGGTAGGTTGTAAGAACGTAACGTATTTCCTTTCTTATCTTGAATCAATAAAGTTGGAATCAACTTCTTGTTTCTTGATTCTGAAATTACTTTTTCTTGGAAACCGGTTTGCTCATCAATTTCTACTTGATAAGTAACCCCCTGCTCAATGTTTTCATAAGCAATTTTTCCAGAGTATTCAGATACGATTACCCCATTAAATGGATCCCATGTACAAACTACATCTCCTTTCTTAAGGTTTGCTCCGTTCTTGATTTTAAGAACAGAACCGTAAGGGATGTTGTTGGTACTCAAAACGTTTTTAGTCTTCTTATCGATCAATCGGATTTCGGTTGTACGCGAAATCACAATCTCTGCTGGATTTCCGTCTTGATCCAAACCATTAACCGTTTTTAAATCTTCGATCTCAGCAAGTCCATCGAATTTAACGGCCAATTGACTTTCTTCAGAAATGTTTCCGGCTACCCCACCCACGTGGAAGGTACGAAGCGTCAACTGTGTACCGGGTTCTCCAATCGATTGTGCAGCAACTACTCCTACAGCTTCCCCTTTTTGCACCATTTTTCCGGTGGCCAGGTTGCGTCCGTAGCAAGAAGCACAAATGCCGCGTTTTGCTTCACAAGTAAGTGGAGATCGTACTTCTACCATTTCGATCGGCATATGGTCAATAGAATCTGCTACAAGATCTAAAATCTCTTGTCCAGCTTCAACAACTACTTCCCCAGTTTGTGGATTGACTACATCGTATAATGCGACACGCCCACGGATACGGTCAGAAAGTTTTTCAACAATCTCATCGTTTTTACGCAACGGTGTTACATCTACCCCTCTAAGGGTACCACAATCAACAGTATTGATAATAACATCCTGAGATACATCTACCAAACGACGCGTCAAGTACCCTGCATCTGCTGTTTTCAAGGCGGTATCTGCAAGACCTTTTCGGGCTCCGTGTGTAGAGATAAAGTATTCCAAAATGGAAAGCCCTTCCTTAAAGTTTGAAAGAATCGGGTTTTCGATGATTTCTCCTCCACCCGCAGTTGATTTTTTAGGCTTTGCCATCAAACCACGCATACCGGTCAACTGACGAATCTGTTCTTTTGATCCCCTTGCTCCTGAGTCCAACATCATGTATACAGAGTTGAAGCCTTGCTGGTCTTCGCTAATTCGCTTCATGGCAAGAGAGGTCAAGTTTGAGTTTGTTGATGTCCAAACATCAATGATCTGATTGTAACGCTCATTGTTGGTGATCAATCCCATGTTGTAGTTGCCCATGATATTGTCCACTTTTCCATTGGCTTCATCAATCAACGGCTGCTTCTCTGGGGGGATGATAATATCCCCTAAGCTAAAGGACAATCCTCCTTTAAAGGCAAAACCATATCCCATGCTTTTGATTTTATCCAAAAAGTCTGCGGTTTCTGGAACAGAAGTTACTTTTAGAATTTGACCAATAATATCACGTAAGTTCTTTTTGGTCAGTACCTCATTAAAGTATCCTGCATTTTCAGGCACTACTTCGTTGAACAATACACGCCCTACTGTTGTGTCAATGATCTTGTATTCCAATGCACCATCTTCGTTTAAATCCTTCGCACGGATTTTAATCATGGCATTCAGATCTACTTTTTTCTCATTGTAGGCAATGTGAACCTCTTCAACAGAGTAGAATGTCAAGCCCTCACCTTTTACTTTGTGATCTTTTGTTGACTTTCTAGCTTTGGTCATATAGTAAAGACCCAAAACCATGTCTTGTGAAGGTACCGTAACGGGAGATCCGTTGGCTGGATTAAGAATGTTATGCGAAGCCAACATCAAAAGTTGTGCTTCCAAAATGGCTTCTGGCCCTAAGGGCAAGTGAACCGCCATTTGATCTCCATCAAAGTCGGCGTTAAATGCCGTACATACCAAGGGGTGCAATTGAATTGCTTTTCCTTCGATCAGTTTTGGCTGGAATGCTTGTATACCAAGACGGTGTAATGTAGGGGCCCTGTTCAATAATACAGGGTGTCCTTTCAAAACATTCTCTAAAATATCCCAAACAACCGGCTCTTTGCGGTCTATAATTTTCTTTGCAGATTTTACAGTTTTCACAATCCCGCGCTCAATCAGCTTACGGGTAATGAATGGTTTATATAGCTCTGCAGCCATGTCTTTTGGAAGACCGCACTCAAAGAGTTTTAATTCTGGTCCTACAACGATTACAGAACGTGCAGAATAGTCAACACGTTTACCCAATAAGTTTTGACGGAAACGTCCTTGCTTTCCTTTCAAAGAATCAGAAAGGGATTTTAAAGGGCGATTGGAATCTGTTTTTACAGCAGAAGATTTACGTGTGTTGTCAAATAATGAATCTACAGATTCTTGCAACATACGCTTTTCATTACGCAAAATCACTTCGGGTGCTTTGATTTCAACCAAACGCTTTAGACGATTGTTTCGAATGATTACACGACGGTATAGGTCATTCAAATCAGACGTTGCAAAACGCCCTCCATCCAATGGAACCAATGGACGTAATTCTGGTGGAATTACAGGAATCACTTTCATGATCATCCATTCGGGTAAATTCTCTTTACGTGTATTGGCATCTTTGAATGCTTCAACAACTTGCAGACGCTTAAGTGCTTCTGTCTTTCTTTGTTTTGAAGTTTCGTTGTTTGCTTTGTGACGCAATTCATAGGAAAGACCTTCAAGGTCAATTCTAGAAAGCAATTCAATCAAACACTCTGCTCCCATTTTAGCGATAAACTTATTGGGGTCAGAATCTTCTAGATATTGATTTTCTTGGGGAAGACGCTCCATTACATTGAGGTACTCTTCTTCTGTCAAGAAATCCATTTTCTGTAACGACTCTCCTTCATCATTTACGGCTTCACCTGCTTGAATGACCACATAGCGTTCATAATAAATGATCATATCCAATTTCTTGGATGGTAAGCCCAAAAGGTATCCGATCTTGTTGGGTAAAGATCTAAAGTACCAGATGTGTGCAACAGGAACCACCAAATTGATGTGCCCTACACGATCGCGTCGTACTTTCTTTTCCGTAACCTCTACACCACATCGATCACATACAATACCCTTGTAACGGATACGTTTGTATTTTCCACAAGCACATTCATAATCTTTTACCGGACCAAAAATACGCTCACAAAACAAACCATCACGCTCAGGCTTGTGTGTACGATAATTAATGGTTTCTGGTTTTAAAACCTCACCTTGAGAATTTCCCAAGATAACTTCCGGAGAAGATAACCCGATGGATATTTTATTGAATTTTTTTTGGGTAACTATTTCGTTATTTCTAGCCATAACTACAGTTGTATTTTATTGTTTAAAAAAGAAGTTGCCTCCTTCATTTACTCTTCTAATCGAATATCCAGTCCAAGACCTTTCAATTCATGCATCAATACGTTGAAGGATTCAGGTAAACCTGGCTCTGGCAAGGTTTCTCCTTTTACAATCGATTCATACGTTTTGGCTCTACCGATGACATCATCCGATTTCACAGTCAATATCTCTTGTAGCGTGCTGGATGCTCCATAGGCCTCTAGTGCCCACACCTCCATCTCACCGAAACGCTGACCTCCAAATTGCGCTTTACCTCCTAAAGGTTGTTGCGTAATTAAAGAGTACGGTCCAATGGATCTGGAGTGCATCTTATCGTCTACCATATGACCTAACTTCAGCATGTAAATTACACCTACTGTTGCAGGTTGATCAAAACGTTCTCCTGTACCTCCGTCATAAAGGTAGGTGTGACCGTATTGAGGAACTCCTGCTTTTTCGGTTAGTGCATCAATCTCTGCAGCACTTGCCCCATCAAAAATAGGAGTAGCGTATTTTTCACCTAAGTTTAGTCCGGCCCAGCCGAGAACAGTTTCATAGATCTGACCGATGTTCATTCGAGAAGGTACCCCAAGTGGATTCAAAACTATGTCTACAGGTGTACCATCTTCTAAGAAAGGCATGTCTTCTTGGCGAACGATTCGAGCAACAATACCTTTGTTTCCGTGGCGTCCTGCCATCTTATCCCCAACTTTGAGTTTTCGTTTTTTCGCGATGTAAACTTTTGCCAAACGCTTGATTCCCGCGGGCAATTCGTCTCCTACGCTCACTGTAAACTTCTCTCTACGCAAAGCACCTTGTAGGTCGTTTTCTTTGATTTTATAATTGTGAATCAAATCTGCAATCAAAGCGTTTGTCTCAGCATTGGTTGTCCATACGCCTTTAGTTAAGTGGGTATAGTCTTCAACTGCAGTCAACATTTTTAGGGTATATTTCTTTCCTTTTGGTAAGATTTCTTCCCCTAAATCGTTTTGAACGCCTTGGCAGGTTTTACCGTTCACGATGGTGAAAAGTTTCTCTACCATGATGCCCTTTAATGCATCAAACTGTGTGTCGTAGGTTTCTTCTAAAGCTTCTAGCTCTAATTTATCTTGGTTACGCTTGCGCTTGTCTTTCACAGAGCGCGTAAACAATTTTTTATCGATAACAACTCCACGGAGTGATGGTGGTGCTTTCAATGAAGCATCTTTTACGTCCCCGGCTTTGTCGCCAAAGATGGCACGTAGCAGTTTTTCTTCAGGAGTTGGATCAGATTCCCCTTTCGGTGTAATCTTTCCGATCAAAATATCGCCTGATGTTACCTCTGCACCAATACGAATCATACCGTTTTCGTCTAGGTCTTTAGTGGCTTCTTCAGAAACATTTGGAATGTCATCAGTCAATTCTTCAGCACCCAATTTAGTGTCGCGTACATCCAATGAATATTCATCGATATGGATGGAAGTGAAGATATCATCACGGACAACTTTTTCAGAAATCACGATCGCATCCTCAAAGTTATACCCTTTCCAAGGCATAAAGGCTACTTTCATATTTCTTCCTAAAGCCAATTCTCCTTCCTGTGTCGCATAGCCTTGAGAAAGTACTTGACCGGTTGTTACGCGGTCTCCTTTTTTCACAAGGGGTTTAAGGTTGATACAAGTTCCCTGATTGGTCTTTCTAAATTTGATAAGATCATAGGTTTTTGTGTCCTCCTCAAAACGCACTAAACGTTCTTGCTCTGTATAATCATATTTGATGGTGATTTTATTGGCGTCAACATATTCAACTACACCCTCGCCTTCAGCATTGATCAATACACGAGAATCCGATGCAACTTGACGCTCTAGCCCTGTTCCGACAATCGGAGATTCAGGACGTAAAAGCGGAACGGCTTGACGCATCATGTTTGATCCCATCAAGGCGCGGTTTGCATCATCATGCTCTAAGAAGGGAATCAAAGAAGCGGAGATGGAAGCAATTTGGTTGGGAGCTACATCTGTATAGTGAACTTGAGTAGGGTCTACAACCGGATA
>CBFIJA010000030.1:0-17709 GCA_965662875.1 Candidatus Arcticimaribacter sp. | reverse complement strand
GTTGATGTCGTTGTAAAACCCCCCTCCTTTTATACCCAGATAAAGGGTTTGTTGTTCAGAAAGCTTTAATTGATAATTATAGTCAATCGTTAAAAAAGTTTTGTTCTCAATGAATACCTTATCGTTTTGAAGGGTAAATCCAAGATTTACGTTTTTCTTTTGAGGCATTTGATAAATGAGATAATTGGTGCGGGGCGCATCTTCTATACTCGTCCATTGACTGCGGCTATTGAAGGAAACGTAGGTTCCCTGGGTCCCCGTAAAAGCAGGATTGTAGACGCCCATATTCACTCGATTAAAAAGAATGTGTGCTTCTTGACCAAAGGCCATTAATGGGAGTAAAAAAAGAATATATCCTATCCTCAATGGTTTCTTTTAATTACGATTGCAGAAGCTCCTCCTCCACCATTGCATATAGCGGCAGCACCCTTATTTAGGCTTCTGGTTTTCATAGCGTTTAACAAAGTTACGATTATTCTTGCTCCGGAGCAACCCAAGGGGTGCCCGAGGGATACTGCTCCTCCATGTACGTTGACTTTCTCACTGGAAAGGCCCAAGAGTTTTAAATTGGCTAAACCCACTACTGAAAAGGCTTCATTGAACTCAAAAAGGTCGATTTCTTCTTGGGATATATTTGCTTTTGCCAATGCTTTTGGCAATGCCTTTGCAGGTGCAGTAGTAAACCATTCGGGCTCATGCGCGGCATCCGCAAAACTTTCAATGTAGGCTAAAATGGCTATACCCATTGCCTTGGCTTTGCTTTCTGACATTAGAACCAATGCGGCAGCTCCATCGTTTATAGTGGAGGCATTTGCAGCGGTAACCGTCCCTTCTTTTGTAAATGCAGCCCGAAGTTTGGGGATTTTCTCCAAGTGCACGTTGGTGTATTCTTCGTCTTTGTTTACAATAACATCTTCCCCCCTACGTTGTGGAACAGCTACCGGAACAATCTCGTTTTGCATGTAGCCGCTATCCCAAGCTTGGGCGCTTCGTTTGTAAGAAGAGATTGCAAATTCATCCTGTTCTTCTCTAGTGATCTTGTACTTTTCAGCAGTAGCATCTGCATAAGTTCCCATGGCAACTTGATCAAAAGCATCCTGCAGCCCATCTTTTTGCATGCTATCCACCAAAGGGCTTCCCCCAAACTTGGTTCCGGTTCTATGCGAAAGTAAGTGGGGTGCCTGACTCATGTTTTCCATACCGCCGGCTACAATAATTTCTGCATCCCCTAAGGCTATGGCTTGGGCTCCCATCATAACCGCTTTCATCCCAGATGAACAAACTTTATTGATCGTAGTACAGGGAACCGTGTTGGGTATTCCGGCATAAATTGCTGCTTGTCTTGCTGGAGCCTGACCTACACCGGCTTGCAGGACATTTCCCATCAATACTTCATCGACATCCTTCGGAGAAATCCCAGCCTCTGCCAGTGCCCCTTTTATCGCTATCGCTCCCAACTGTGGTGTGGGAACTGTGGAGAGTGCCCCTAGAAAACTACCCATAGGGGTTCGTTTGGCCGAGACGATGACTGCTTTATGATTTGCCATGAGTTGGTTTTTGATTTAATTTATTGATGCTCACAAAAATACTGCCATAAAGAGAATGTACCAAACTTGAAATGGCAGAAGGGATGGCCGTAGCCGGATGAACGAAATTTTCTCTGGCCAAGACCGCTCCTAAACCCGAATTTTGCATCCCCACTTCTATGGAAAGAGTTTGCGCAACCTCAGAGTCTTTGACAAGCAGTTTCCCTAGAAGATAGCCGAACACAAAACCGGCTAGATGCAATAGCATTATGGCGGCAATCAGCTGAAGCCCTGAAGATAAAATGATTTCTTTCCCTTGCCCCATGATGCTTGCAACGATAAAACAGATCAATAAAACCGCTAAAGGGGGAGAAAAAGGAAGAAGCTTGGACGTGATTTTAGGCAAATATCGGTTTAAAAATACCCCCAGTGCTATCGGAAATAAAACAACCCTAGTTGTGCTCCACAATAGGCCCCAAGGTTCTATCTCTAAATAACTCCCGGATAAAAAGGTGGTTAAAAAAGGGGTCATCAATATAGCCATTAAGGTAGAACAGGTCGTCATTGCAACCGATAGGGCCACATTGGCTTTGGCCAAATAGGCAATTACATTTGAAGCGGTCCCCCCGGGGCAACAAGACACTAAAATTAACCCTACAGCAAAAAAATCTGGCAAGGAAAATAATTTTGCCAAACTCCACCCCAACAAAGGCATCAAGGTGAATTGTAAAAACAAGCCCAAAATCACCCATTTGGGATGTTGAAATACCTGCTCAAAGTCCTGCCATTGCAGCGTTAATCCCATCCCCAACATAATGCCTCCCAAGCCATAGGTAATCCAAGGCCCTGAAAACCACGTAAACAATGGGGGATGAAAAAGGGAAAGAAGGGTGAACACAGAAACCCACAAAGGGAAGTAGGCAGTAAACTTCTTCAAAGAATCCATATATTGTAAACGAACGGATGCCTTGTTTAGTATTTAAAAAAATGTAACATTTATACTGCATTTCCGTCTAATTGAATAGTAATTGAAAAATAAACCCATGAAACACCTTTTTACTTTTGTCGCTTTGAGTTTCGCAGTGCTTGGCCTGCAGGCTCAAAAAGTAGAGTTCCAAGAATTTGACCTTGACAATGGTCTACATGTTATTTTACACCAAGACAACGGAGCACCCTTGGTCACAACCGCTGTTCTCTACCATGTAGGGGCTAAAGACGAACAACCTGACCGTACAGGATTTGCTCACTTTTTTGAACACCTTCTTTTTGAGGGTACCGAAAACATAGAACGTGGGGAATGGTTCGGAATTGTCTCTTCCAATGGCGGAAGAAATAATGCTTACACCAACGATGATTTTACGTATTACTACGAGGTCTTCCCGTCCAATAACTTGGAACTGGGCTTGTGGTTAGAATCAGAACGCATGCTGCACCCCATCATCAATCAAATTGGAGTAGATACGCAAAACGAAGTGGTTAAAGAAGAAAAAAGACTTCGTGTAGACAACAGCCCTTATGGGAAATTTTTGGAGAACGTAAAAAAGAACCTTTTTGTAAAGCACCCCTACCAACACACCACAATCGGTGAAATGGAGCACCTGGACGCTGCATCCTTGGAAGAATTTATGGCCTTTAATAAAAAATACTACGTGCCAAACAACGCTGTATTGGTCGTTGCTGGAGACATTGACTTGGGCAAAACCCGAAAAATGGTTGAGGATTACTTTAGTGCCGTTCCCCGCGGAGCAGACATTGATCGCAATTTTGCGAAAGAAGACCCGATTGTTACACAAATTACAGCCAAAGCCTACGACCCCAACATTCAGATCCCAGCTGTAGTAACCGCCTACCGAATGCCCTCTTTAAAAACAAGGGATTCTAAAGTTTTGGATATGATTTCTACCTATCTAAGCGATGGAAACTCTTCTAAACTGTATAAAAAAATGGTGGATGAAAAGAAAATGGCACTTCAAGTAGGCGCATTAAACTTTTCACAAGAAGACTATGGCATGTATTTAATTTACGGATTGCCGTTGGGTGAAAATTCATTGGAAAGCTTGGTAACTGAAATGGATGAAGAAATTGTAAAACTGCAGGAAAATCTCATTTCTGAAAAAGATTACCAAAAGCTTCAAAACAAGTTCGAAAGTGATTTTGTCGATGCCAACGCTTCTGTGGAAGGCATTGCAAATTCCTTGGCAGAATATTATACTTTTTACGGAGACACAAACCGAATCAATACTGAAATTGATGTTTACCGTTCCATCACGCGAGAAGAAATTCAACAAATCGCAAAAAAATACCTCAATAAAAATCAACGCCTGATTTTGGATTATTTACCCGAATCTAGCAAAAACTAATCCGACGGATATGAAATATACATTTTCCTTATTTATCGCTTTGCTTAGCTTTGGTCTAACAAATGCACAAATTGACCGAAGTCAGCAACCGCAACCTGGTCCAGCACCAAAAATACAGTTGGGTACCCCACAGACATTTACGCTGAAAAACGGACTAACCGTTTTGGTGGTTGAAAATCATAAACTCCCTAGAGTGGCTGCGAGCCTGAGAATAGACAACCCCCCTCAGTTTGAAGGCGACAAAGCCGGAGTAAATGCTCTGCTTTCAAGCATGTTGGGTAAAGGCTCTACGAAAACCTCCAAGGACGACTTCAACGAAGAAATCGATTATTTGGGCGCACGGGTTAACTTTGGTTCTTCTAGTGCCTATGCCGCCTCGCTGAGCCGCTATTTCCCGAGGGTCATGGAATTGATGGTCGAAGCTGTTTTGCTTCCCAATTTTACACAAGAAGAGTTTGAGAAAGAAAAGAACATTCTTTTAGAAGGCATCAAGTCCGACGAAAATTCTGTTGCTGCCGCAGCCAGACGTGTAGAACGTTTAGTCACCTACGGAAAGAATCATCCTTATGGAGAATACATTAAATCTGAAACGGCTGAAAAAGTAACCTTAGAAGATGTCAAAAGTTATTATGCCACCAACTTTAGCCCAGCCAATGCCTATTTAGTGGTGGTTGGGGATGTAGATTTTAAGAGCCTTAAAAAACAAGTTACATCGCTCTTTCAAACTTGGAAAGGAAGAGCCCCAATGGCAGAAGTTTTCCCTAAAGCAAAAAACCCATCACAATTTGAAGTAAACTTTGTGGACATGCCCAATGCGGTTCAGTCCGAAGTTTCTGTAGATTTCACTAACGGAGTTAATATCACCGATGACGATTATTTCCCCATGTTGCTGGCCAATCGCATACTTGGCGGAGGGGCGCAAGCCAGGCTTTTTCTTAATTTACGAGAAGACAAAGGCTATACTTACGGTTCCTATTCTTCTTTTGGAACAGACAAATACGCCCGCGCAAGAATGCGCGCCTATGCCAGTGTACGTAATGAAGTAACGGACAGCTCTGCCGTAGAGTTGCTGAAAGAATTAAAAAAACTAAGCGCAACGCCTGTAACCGAAGAAGAACTGAACAATGCTAAAGCAAAATACGTAGGTGACTTTGTATTGGCCTTAGAAGAGCCTTCTACCATTGCGCGCTATGCGCTTAATGTTCTAACTGAAAATTTACCCGCAGACTTCTATGGCACTTATTTGGAAAAAATCAATGCGGTAACCGTAGCAGACGTCCAAAATGCTGCAAAAAAACACATTCCCACTTCGCAGCTGCGCTTGTTTGTAACGGGGAAAGCGCAAGAAGTTTTAGCAAACTTAGAAAAAACAATGCCAGAGGGCACGATCTTTAACTTCTATGATAAATATGGAAATTCCGTCGACCGCCCAGATACTCAGGTGAACCTTGACGATGGGGTTACAACCGCTTCGATTTTGGAGGATTACATCACAGCCATTGGAGGAAGAGAAAAGGCTTTGGCCATTGGTTCTAAAGTTGAAAAAGCAGAAGCCAGTATGCAAGGGATGACCTTGAGCATTCTATCCAAAAAAACCGGGGCGAAACAATCGTATCTAGAAGTTCAAATGATGGGCAATACCATGCAGAAGCAAGTGGTCAATAAAGACAAAGGATACAATGAGGCACAAGGACAACGCATGGAAATGCAAGGAGCTGAACTCCAAGAAGCCCTTTCCAGTACCGCCATTTTTGAAGAATTGACACTGGACCCTAGCACCCTAAAAATAGAAGGGATAGAAGATGTAAATGGAGAGAAAGCCTATGCCGTAAAAATCAATGAAAAGACCACCTATTTTTATGCAGTTGAAAGCCATTTAAAAATTAAAGAAAGTCAAACACAGGAAGTCCAAGGCAATGTCATTACTCAGGAAACCTTACTTTCCGATTACAAAGCCGTAAATGGAATTTTATTCCCACATAAATTGACGCAATCTTTTGGTCCTCAAAAAATAGATTTTATTTCAACATCCATAGAACTAAACGTTCCTTTAACGGATTCGGATTTTCAATAAAAAAGATTAGCTATTTTGAAAAAAGCGCCTTTTAGGGCGCTTTTTTTGTTTCGGTGACCAAGTATACCCCTCCAACAATCAAAAGACTAGCCAGCCATTGAAGGCCTCCAAAATTCTCACCATCCAATACCCCCCAAGCAATCGCAACGATGGGAAGTAAGTAGGTGATTGAAATGGAAAATACTGCCGAGGAAATGGTCAATAATTTATTGAATAAAACTTTGGCAAAAGCAGTGCCTACAGCGGCTAAAATAAAAATATAGCCCAATGAAGTTAGGATTGCCGGATCCTGTGTGAAGTTCCTCCATGGGAAATCAGTAAACAACAAAAGAAGGAGTGCAAAAGGAGCAATGCTTAAAAAATTCCCCAATGCAATGGTCAAGGGCGGAACTTCAGGGATTTTATATTTTAAAACATTCACATTGATACCATAGCAGAGTGCGGCGAGAACCACCAAAAAGGCATAACGCCCATCCCCAGTTCGGTCCAAAGAAAATTCTTGTACCACTAAAAGTAAAGTGCCACAAAACCCAACCGCAACCCCAAGAAGTTGTTTTAACCGAATGAGAGACGCAAAAAAAACAAAGCCGATTAGTAATGTAAATAAAGGGGTTAAGCCATTTAGAACAGCCACCACAGAACTGTTTATTTCGGTCTCCGAAAAAGCAAATAGAAAACTGGGGAAAAAAGTGCCAAAAAAACCGGTGAAAATCAACCATTTCCACTGTGATCTTGAGTATCCTTTGAGTTGCTTGTATCCGAAAACAAATAAAATTACCGTAGTAATTAAAATTCTAAAACACCCCAATTGAAGTGGACTGAGCCCTACCAATCCCTTCTTTATCAAAATGTATGAACTTCCCCATATCAAGGATAAAATGATCAGGTAACTCCATTTTCTAACGGTTAACGACATTGCCATTTTTAAACAAAAATCATCCTTTTTTTTTACACTAAAGCATCAATTCATTATTTTTGAGGCATGAAAAAAATTATTTCTTTCATTTGCGGACTGTTGCTTTTTTCAGCTTGTGAAAACGCTCCAACAGTGAAAACACCTCCGGCCATTACCGCTGTCGAAACCCCTGCAGCAATAGAACACCCTAAAAAGGCAGAATTGACCATAGAAGGAATGACCTGCGCAATTGGCTGCGCCGCAACCATAGAAAAGAAATTAAATTCCACCCAAGGGATCGCAGAAGCAAAAGTAGATTTTGAAGACAAAAAAGCCTATGTCACTTTTGACCAGACTGTACTGAATCCAATCAAAATAAAAGAAGTTATTGAAGGGGTCGGAAAAGCGTACAAAGTAACCTATTTGGTAGAGCGCAACTAGCTTTATTGCCAACGCAATGACTCCATTAGGTGGGTTAAGTCTTTTTCTATGTATCGGGCCGCAGGCATCAAAGAATCATAGTTAGGACGGGTATAGAAATACAAAGACCCAACTAAAAAATGATCTGTACTATCCGTTAAGAAAAATTGAGCTTGTGAAGCGGCTTCACCCACTACTCGGAACAAAGTGCCATGCACTTTATCTTTGGGGTTGGAAAAAACCCGTTCTGGAATATCAGTGGCTTTAATAATGTGCTTACTGGGCAACTGATAAGCGTCGTATAATAGCGAGTCCAAATTGTTTTGGATGGGCACATAAGAAAGGTATACTGTGGCTTTTAAATTAGGGTACAATAACTTGCTGCTACAATTTTCCATAGATTCTAAGCGGGCGATGTGATTCCTTTCAAAGGAAAACGAACAGGGTGCCTTTTGTACAATATAATCGGGGACTGGATAATTTAAAGCGATCCTTGCTTTGGGTTTAGGAAGATATTCTTCATCGCAAGCACAGAAGAACACAAAACTTAAAACAACCCCAATTAACCCTAATCTCTTCATTTTGGAAAACTCACTTTTACTTGTTTGATGCGTTTTTTATCTACAGACTCTATGGTAAAGACCACTTTATTGAAAATAATTTTTTGCCCTATTTTGGGAAGACTTTTTGCGGTTTCTAAAATAAACCCTCCGACTGTCTCTGCTTCTCCTTTTTCCTTTTCGAATTGTTCTTCAAAAGGGGTTTTGGTAATGCGGTAAAAATCTTTAAGGCTTATTTTAGCTTCAAACACATAGGTCGAATTGTCAATTTTAGAATATTCAATGTCCTCATCATCGAATTCGTCAGAGATGTCCCCAACGATTTCTTCAATAAGATCCTCTAAAGTAATTACCCCTGAGGTCCCTCCGTACTCATCTACTACAACCGCAATATGAATTTTTTTGGTTTGGAATTCTTTTAATAAATCGTCTAACTTTTTATTTTCAGGAACAAAATATGCTGGACGCAGTAACTTTGTCCAGTCGTAATTTTTTTGATTGATTTTAGGCATTAAATCTTTGACATAGAGTACGCCTTCTACCTCATCCAATTGACCGCTATACACGGGGATACGAGAAAACCCATTTGCTATGATTTTAGGAAGAATTTCTTCCATTCGATCCTCTTTTTCCAGGGCAAAAACATCTACCCTGGGGCACATGACTTGCTTGGCTTCTGTATTCCCAAACGTAATGATTCCTTGTAAAATCTGCTCGTCTTGTAAAGTGGTATCGTGTTGATCTGTAAACTCCAAAGCTTGTGAGAGCTGATCTACAGAAAAAGACGCATTTCGCTGCCCGAACCGATTTTCCAAAAATAATGTCAAGCGACTCATAGGCAGGGTAAGGAAAAACAAAAAGTAACGCTCAATATTGTACAGTGGAGCTGCCATTATTTTGGCAAAAGTGACGTTTTTTCTGTTTGCATAAATTTTGGGTAAAATCTCTCCAAACAATAAAATGATAAAGGTGATTAATACCACTTCAATCATCAGGCGAATCAGTGGATTTTCTATACCACTTAAATAGGCTCCTCCCAAATTTGCAAAAAGCAATACAATCCCAATGTTAATGAAATTGTTGGCCACCAAAATGGTCGCCAACAATCTCTTGGGTTTTGAAAGGAGTTGCTGTATCAACTCAATTTTTTTAAGTTGTTTTTCTTTTTCTTCTTCCAATTGAACTGGGGTCAGAGAGAAAAAAGCAACTTCTGCACCTGAAATCAGGGCTGAGGATACTAAAAGCCCCAACAACAATAGAATCTTAAACAGTTCTATACTGGGTAAGGATAAAAAAAGAAGTACGGGTTCTGACTCCAAAAAATAGAATTTAATTAAAAGGGCAAATCGCTATTGTCTGCCTCTGGAGGTGGGGCGGTTGGCGCCTCTCCTCCCTCCATTGTTTTCTTGGTCGATAAAAAGGTGAACTCTTGTACATTGATTTCTGTACTGTAACGATCATTGCCTTTATCGTCCTGCCATTTTCGGGTTTTTATTCTACCTTCAATGTAGATGCGATCGCCTTTGCTAAGGTACTTTTCGCATATTTCAGCGGCTTTGTTTCGAACGACAATGGAATGCCATTCGGTTTGGCTTACCTTTTCACCAGTGTCTTTTTTGGTGTAGGTTTCGTTAGTAGCCAAGGGAAATCTTCCGATGCTACCGCCGCCTTCGAAATAATGCATTTTTACATCATCGCCAAGATGGCCAATCAACATTACTTTGTTTAGTGATCCACTCATAATTTGGTTAGATTTTAGGGTTATTTATTCTCAAATATACTAAAACTAACGGGTTTAAAAATGCGACTGTACATATTGGGCTATAGGAACGGGTACTGCGTAAGCATGTAGGTCTTTTAAAGGGATGCCTTTTTTCTGAAAACCTGAACTTTCAACCTGCCAAAACTGAATCCATAGCCGCTGATGGCTGAGCAAATGTTTTTGGGGTTCTTTGTTTTCTAATTTCAGGCGATAGGGTGAAGAGGCCACTGTTTTTTGAAAATCTGAATGCTTCGCTAATTCTTTTTGACCAAGCAATTTTGTACTTTCTATCAATGGAAACTGCCATAAGTTTTGCCATATTCCTTTCGTTTTTCTTTTTTCTAAAAGGATTTCATTTTGGGGGGTCACACAAACAAGAAAATTGAAAAAGCGCTCTTTTACTTTTCCCTTTTTTTGTTTTACAGGAAGCACCGCTACGCGACCCTGTTGATGCGCAATGCAATGAGATAAAAATGGACAAGCGGTACAATCTGTTGCTTTGGGAGTACATTGAAGCGCACCAAATTCCATCATCGCCTGATTGAAATCCCCGGGCCGATCTTTGTCCATTAATGCGGTAGCTTTGGCTTTGAATATTTTATGCGCACCATTACTATCAATGGGGGTGTCCATTCCAAAACAACGGGATAGGAAACGATAAACGTTCCCATCTACAACCGCTTGTGGTTCATCAAAACTAATGGAAGCTATAGCGCTGGCCGTATAATCTCCTACGCCCTTTAACATTAATAGTTCTTTGAACGTGTTTGGGAAAATCCCATGACGGGTTTCAACAATGTATTTTGCAGCTGCGTGTAAATTTCGTGCTCTAGAATAATAGCCCAAACCTTGCCACAATTTTAAAATTTCGTCTTCTGGAGCCTTGGCTAAATCATTTACCGTAGGGTAATGTTGAACAAAAGCATTGTAATACGGCATCCCCTGGGCAACGCGAGTTTGCTGCATGATGATTTCTGAAAGCCAAATTTTATAAGGGTTTTTATCCTCGCGCCAAGGGAAATTGCGTTTGTTTGTAGCGTACCAATGCATCAATTCTTTCGTCCACTGCATTAAGCAAAGGTAGCGCAAATGCGATTAAAAAGGTAAATATTAATGAATTAGCTACAGCTTATTATCATTTTAAATTTATATATTTGCACACCTCGAAAAAAGAGGAATTTTTGTTGAATTAAAAAACGAAGACATGACCAAAGCAGAAATCGTTTCGAATATATCCGACGAATTAGGAATTGACAAAGGAGATGTTCAAGCAACGATAGAAAAATTTATGGAAGAAGTGAAAGGATCCATGGAAGAGGGAGAAAATGTATACCTCAGAGGATTTGGAAGCTTTGTTATCAAAACACGCGCTGAAAAAACAGGACGTAATATCTCAAAAAACACCGCTGTTATTATCCCCGCCCACAACATCCCCGCTTTTAAACCTGCGAAAGTGTTTGTAGAAGGAATCAAAACCAAAGTCCCCGTAAAATAATTTATTAATTTAAGAATCAACTCATTATGCCAAGTGGTAAAAAACGCAAAAGACATAAGGTAGCGACACACAAACGTAAAAAAAGACGTCGCGCCAACCGTCACAAAAAGAAATAGTGTACTAAAACACTTTAAAAAATTATTGTTCTTTGAAACGAAGCACAATGTGCTTCACAGGTTAAATCCTGAAAATATAAATGTTTAATCCGTTGCAACGCCCTTTTGGGGTGATTTGTAACACAAAATTAATCAGAGTGAATAAAGAATTAATTATACGATCGAATTCCTCTGCGGTTGATTTTGCTTTACTCAAGGATGGAAAACTAATTGAGCTTAATAAAGAGATTGAGGATAACAAATTTTCGGTAGGAGATATTTTCTTCGCCAAAGTTAGAAAATCCATTCAAGGCCTAAACGCTGCTTTTGTAAACGTTGGGCATGAAAAGGATGGTTTTTTACACTATCACGATCTAGGGCCAAAACTGCCCTCTTTATTAAAATTTATTAAACAGGTAAGTACAGGTAAAACAAAAGATTATCTCTTAAAGAATTTTAAACTAGAGAATGATATTGAAAAAGATGGAATGGTAGGAGACGTGATCAAATCCAACCAACACGTGTTGGTCCAAGTGGTCAAAGAACCCATTTCTACTAAAGGTCCACGTATTAGTTCAGAGCTTTCATTGGCAGGACGATACATGGTTTTGGTGCCTTTTTCAGATCGCATATCTATTTCGCAGAAAATCGAAGACCGTGATGAAAAAAACAGACTCAAACGTCTGGTAAAAAGTATACGACCCAAGAATTTTGGCGTCATTATACGCACGGTTGCAAAAGACAAAAAAGTAGCAGAATTAGATGCTGACTTACAAAATCTATTGCAACGCTGGAAAAAAATGTGTGGTAGCCTTTCTAAGATAAATAAATACCCGACCAAAGTGTTGAGCGAAATCAATCGTTCCTCATCAATACTTCGGGATATCTTTGATGATTCTTTTAGTGGAATACACGTAGACGATGCACAACTCTGTGACGAAATCACAGAATACATTGACCGTATTGCACCCAAAAAGAAAAATATTGTAAAACGCTATAACAATAGTCTACCCATCTTCGAAAAATTTGGCATTGAACGTCAAATCAAAACTTCTTTTGGAAAAACAGTCTCCATGCAAAAAGGAGCTTATTTGGTTATTGAGCACACAGAAGCCTTACACGTTATTGATGTAAATTCTGGAAACCGCTCTAACAAATCTAAAAGTCAAGAAGATACTGCTATGGAAGTCAATATGATTTCGGCTACAGAAATAGCACGGCAATTGCGATTAAGAGATATGGGAGGAATTATTGTCGTCGATTTTATTGACCTAAATTCCGCAGAAAACAGAAGAAAACTGTTTGAACATCTGCGCGAAGAAATGAGTCAAGACAGAACGAAACACAAAATTCTTCCACCGAGTAAATTTGGTTTGATTCAAATTACGCGTCAAAGAGTACGCCCAGAGATGAACATCAAAACCAAAGAGTCAAACCCTAACCAAAACGGTGAGGTAGAGGCTCCAATTGTTTTACTTGACAAAATCAATGCAGACCTTAACAAAATTGTTAATCATGCACAGCATCGAAATAAAAAAATAGCACTTCATTTGCACCCATTTATTGCGGCTTATTTATGCAAAGGGTTCCCTTCCATCCGAACCCAATGGTATTTTACCCATAAAAAATGGATCAAAATAGTGCCTAGAGATGCTTATCAGTATTTGAACTATCGTTTTTTTGATGAAAAAAATCGCAAGTCAATACGGATCTAATCCACTTAACCGCCTTTTAAAAAAGGCGGTTTTTTTATGCCCATTTTTTTCTTTTCTAAGGCTTTGTGATTTGAGTTTTCTTATTGAATCTGTATCTTGGGAGGGTGCAAAGAAAGACCACTTATACCCTAGAAGAAGCGCAAAAAAAATTGGAACACTATTGCGCCTATCAAGAGCGATGTCATCTTGAAGTAGTCAAAAAATTGGAGAGTATGGGCATGATTTCTATTGTCATCGACCAAATAATTGGACACCTGATTCAGGAAAATTACCTGAACGAAAGTCGATTCGCACAGAGCTTTGCCCGTGGAAAATTTCGAATAAAAAAGTGGGGCAAGCAGCGCATTGTTCGTGAACTGAAACAAAGGCAACTCTCTGACTATACCATTCGGCTTGGTCTCAAAGAAATTGCTGATGAAGACTACAGTAAAACGCTTAGTAATTTGGCAGAGAAATTTTGGGCAGCCAATGCCCATAGAAGTATTCCTCTACGAAAGAAAAAAGTAATCGATGCACTACGTTATAGAGGTTGGGAAAGCGAGCTTATCTTTGCGGTATTGGCCGATCTAGAAGCGGACTTGAAGTCCAAATAAACCATTGCCCAAGGGCATAGGAATAAGGTTTGTTTCTGTGTACACCTCGTTTAAGATATTATTGGCATTAAAACTAAGGGTCAGCTTGTCTTTACGCCACTGTAAACTTGCATCCAAGACTTGATACGCGTCCATCATAGGGCGTTGTGCTTGTTTAAAAGATACTGAAGCTGTAAAGGCTTTAGTGATCTGGCTGATGTAATTGAGCGTAAAATGATGCCTTAGACTATTGATGCTGTATCGAGAAAAGTTTGCATTTATCGCTTTTACATCATCGTTCAGGTAGACATAACCGGCTTGAATTTGTTGCGGTTGATTTCCAATGGTAAAGCGCGATTGCACTTCCAATTCCAAACCTTGAGTGTTTACCTTCCTAACATTAGTGGCTTGATAACGGCTTTCTTCTGACGCCCGAATGTAGTCAATCAGATTGGCTGCATCACGGTTAAATACTGCAGCAGAGAGTTGCCAAGCATTTTTATTCCAACGCAGGCCTATTTCTTCTGTAAGCGCTTCTTCTGGTTCTAAATTTTCATTTCCTGATGTAGAAGGATCGTTGTAAAAAAGATCTGTAAAGGTAGGAATACGATAGGTATAACCGATGTTTCCATACAAACGTAAACTTTCGCTAAGTTCATAGCCCACATCTAAACCTGGAAACAATTGTGTTCCAAAATCACTGTAATGGGTAAATGCGACTCCTGGGGTCAAATCCACTCGGTTATTGGCAAATTGAAAACGATGTTCAGCAAACAATGTAGTCATAAAACGTTCTCTATCTCCTAGATTATTACTGGAGATACTTACCCGAGCAATATCAACTCCAAGGCCAGTAGTTCCTAATGCGTTAGCGTTGGAAGCATCCAAAGCAAGACCTACTTTATGCAAAATATGAAGGTTTCGATATAAGGCTGGATTATTGCGCACAAAAAGATATTGGTCTTGTCCTCTACGCCAGTAGAGTCTTGGTTTAAACAACCAATTATTGTTTTGAAAACGGGATGAGAAGGCCACTAAACTTCCCTGTGTTTCTTCGTATTGATCTGTATTGGTTGGCCGTGCATAAAAACCATTTGCACCAAACTTTCGGTCAGAAAAAGAAGCGATAAAATCAATTGGAAACTTGTCTTTATTGAATCGTGCTTTTAAAAAGACATTTTGGTTTTCAAAGTCAGTGTTGTATCGATAGCCCTCTGCTGTCTTGAGGGAATAATGTGCGATAAAGCTGGCTTTTTCTGTTGAAGATCCTAGGGTTCCTTCAACATTTATTTGACCGTATGATCCCGCCTGAGCAGTAAGGACTCCTGTAGTGTCAAGATTTGTTTTGGTCACGATATTAATGGCTCCTGTAAAAGCATTCTGACCAAATATTCGCGCTGCAGGTCCCTTTACAATTTCAATGCGCTCTATGACTTCTATCGGCAATGCTAAATTAAGCGTGTGGTGTCCTGTCTGAGCATCTTCTAATTTTACACCGTCAATCAATAAAAGTGTTTGATCGAAACTTCCACCGCGTATGTAAAGGTCAGCTTGCATCCCCGCAATACCCCTTCGGCGTATGTCTAAGCCTGCTACTTGCTGCAAAAGATCTACTACGTTTGTCACTCCTGCTTTAGCAATTGTTTCACTCGAAATAATTTGAATGGAACGTGCATTCTCACTCAAGGGCAAGTCAATTCGAGTAGAACTTACTACAACCTCATTTAATTTTTTAGTGCTCAGGGTATCTTGAACGTATTGTGCAGCAATATTCAAAGTACTTCCCAAGGATAATATTAGGAAGATCTTTTTCATAAAATTAAATTTTAGAGAAAATAGCAAGAGCAATTAGTCGCTCAGGAGTATAATTTTATTGTTCCTCATTTCTACTGTTCCAGAAGAAATTTTATACGAGGTGATTCCTTTTGAGAGGCTTTCAAATTGATCTTTTACAGCATCAGAAAGAGAAATGTTCCCTTTTATAACAACTAGGCCTTCCTGCAGTGTAGAAACTATAGGGGCGTGATTTTCTAACAATTGAAAACTTCCTGTGGAACCGGGGAGGGTGAGCGATTCAACTTCCCCAGTAAATAAGGTTGCTTCGGGTGAAATGATTTCTAAGTACATTATTCTTCCGCTAACATTTTTTCTCCTGCTTCGATGGCTTCTTCAATAGAACCTTTTAAGTTGAAAGCAGCTTCTGGAATGTGATCCAATTCACCATCCATAATCATGTTAAACCCTTTGATGGTTTCTTTAATGTCTACCAATACCCCTGGGATACCTGTAAATTGTTCTGCCACGTGGAAAGGCTGAGACAAGAAACGTTGCACACGACGTGCACGGGATACCGCTAATTTATCTTCTTCAGACAATTCTTCCATCCCTAAAATAGCGATGTTGTCCTGTAGTTCTTTATAGCGTTGTAATAACTCTTTTACACGCTGCGCACAATCGTAATGGTCATCCCCTAAAATCTCCGGTGTAAGGATTCGAGAAGTAGAATCCAGAGGATCTACTGCAGGATAAATTCCAAGCTCAGCAATTTTACGAGACAATACGGTGGTGGCATCCAAGTGAGCGAATGTAGTTGCAGGTGCAGGGTCTGTTAAGTCATCTGCAGGTACGTATACCGCTTGTACAGATGTAATGGATCCCTTTTTGGTAGAAGTAATTCGTTCTTGCATGGCTCCCATCTCAGTTGCCAGAGTGGGTTGATATCCTACCGCAGAAGGCATACGTCCTAAAAGAGCCGATACCTCAGATCCGGCTTGTGTAAATCGGAAAATATTGTCAACAAAGAAAAGTACATCTTTTCCTTGTCCATCTCCTGCTCCATCACGGAAATACTCGGCTATGGTCAACCCAGAAAGGGCAACGCGAGCACGTGCTCCAGGAGGTTCATTCATCTGTCCAAAAACAAATGTAGCTTTAGAATCTTTCATGGCCGCTTTGTCCACTTTGGTAAGATCCCATCCGCCTTCTTCCATAGAATGTAAAAAGTCGTCTCCGTATTTTATAATCCCTGATTCCAACATTTCTCGCAATAAGTCATTCCCTTCACGGGTACGTTCCCCAACTCCTGCGAATACAGAAAGTCCTCCGTGTCCTTTTGCAATGTTGTTAATCAATTCTTGAATCAAAACTGTTTTACCTACCCCGGCTCCACCGAAAAGACCAATCTTACCTCCTTTGGCATAAGGTTCAATCAAGTCAATTACTTTAATTCCAGTGAATAACACCTCTGTAGAAGTCGATAGGTCTTCAAATGCAGGAGCTTCTCTGTGAATTGGGAGCCCTTCTTCTCCGGCTTTCGGGAGGTTTCCAAGACCGTCAATCGCATCTCCAATTACATTAAAAAGGCGTCCGTATACTTCGTCACCAATAGGCATTTGAATTGGATTTCCTGTTGCTTTTACGTCAGCACCGCGGCTTAAACCGTCTGTAGAGTCCATTGAGATCGTACGCACAGTATCTTCCCCAATGTGCGATTGTACTTCTAGCACAAGGTTTCCAGTTGAAGTTTGAACCTCAAGGGAATCGTAGATGCGTGGAAGGCTGTTGTCTTTCCCTTCAAAAACTACGTCGACAACAGGTCCGATGATTTGCGAAATTTTTCCTGTATTTGATGCCATATGGAATCTATTTTTGGTATAGTAATATTTGGATGCAAATATAGTATTTCCACATTTAATAAAAGGGTTTTGCCTTTTTTTTTACAATGGAAATTCTCAAGTTTTTATTCTTCCAAAAAACACCCTATTTTCGGTAGACAGGATGAAGAAATTATTTTACCATTTTATCGTGGTTGTTTTGAAAGTATACAACCGATTTTACTTTAGGCGCTTTAAGGTTTATGGTTTGGAAAATATCCCGAATGAGGGGAGTGTTTTGTTTTCTCCAAACCATCAAAATGCTTTTTTAGACCCCCTTTTAGTCGGAACCACCTGTGGAAAATCATTACATTCTCTTACGCGTAGCGATGTCTTTGGGGGCCCCTATCAATGGTTTTTGGATGCACTGCAAACCCTCCCAGTCTATCGAATCAGAGACGGATACGAGCAACTGAAAAAAAACGACGCCATATTTGACCGTTGTCATAAGCTTTTGGGAACGGGCAACAGCATGATGATGTTCTCTGAAGGGCAGCATCATCCCGAATATTATTTACAACCCTTATCCAAAGGAAGTTCTCGACTAGGCATGGAAGCCCAACTCAAATCTCCCGAAACACC
>CBFIJA010000029.1:0-17995 GCA_965662875.1 Candidatus Arcticimaribacter sp. | reverse complement strand
ATTGAGGTTGATGGAACCATTAAAGCCTAAAAGCTCTTGCTTTTTCAGGATAATGTTGAGAATTCCGGCGGTACCAGATGCCTCATAACGGGCTGAAGGAGAGGTAACAACCTCTACTTTTTCTATGGACTCTGCAGGAATTTGACGCAAGCCTTCTGGGCCAGATAAGCCAACAAGACCGGAGGGTTTTCCGTTGATTAAAATTCGAACATTGTCATTTCCTCGCAAAGAGATGTTTCCTTCTACGTCTACTGAAACAGAGGGGATGTTGTCCATAACATCAGAGACACTTCCTCCACGAACCGTGATGTCTTTCCCAACATTGTAAACCCGTTTGTCCAAACGAATTTCTACTTCTGTCTTTTCTGCTATGACTTCGACTTCATCTAGTGCATTTTCTGCAAAACCGAGTTCGAATTTTCCAAAATCCTTAGTTTCACGAAGGATAACATTCTCAAGGGTGATTTTTTCAAAAGAGATGTACTCAATCGTTACGGTGTATTTACCAGGAAATACCTCCAAGTCAAATTGACCATTGGCTTGTGTAATTCCCCCTTGAAGCATATTGGGACGCCGATCCGTTTTTAGTGTAATTGTAGCATATTCTAAAGGATCTTGAGTCTCTTTATCCACAACCGAGCCGGTTATTTTTATTTTTTGAAAATTTGGGCGTCCCTGGGGACGTTGAGCAAATAAAAGAGAACATGCTCCTACAACGAGGAGCATGAAGAAGTTGTTTTTCATAGTAATCTTTTCCTTTTCTTTAGAGGCGCAAATCTAGAAAAGGTTTAACGATGGCTTATAAATTTTTTATAAATTCTTCTAATCGGTCTATAGGGCGCCCAACAACAGCTTTTTTCTCGGTGACAATTATAGGGCGTTCCATCAGTTTTGGATGGATACACATAAGATCAATTAATTCAGAATCACTCATTGCTTTCCCTTTGTAATCCGTTTTCCATTCTTTTTCATTGGTTCGGATTAATTCCATAGGCGAGTATTTAAGTTTTTCTAAAATCTCTTTCAATTCATTGGGTTGTAAAGGATCTTTTAGGTAATGGATTGTGCTAAAATTAAATTTGCTGTCTTCTAATAAGGCAAGAGCCTCCCTGGATTTTCTACATCTTGGGTTGTGATAAATTTTCATATTAAAGGATTTTTTTTTCGGTTAAAGCTTTAGCCAGTTGTGCTGGAGACATAAAATGGATGCATTCTATGCCTTGAGCTTCAGCGGCTTTTATATTGTTCAAGTTGTCATCTATGAACAGTGATTCTTCTGCAACAAGCGAAAAGCGTTCTAGACAGAGCGTATAGATTTCTGGGAAGGGTTTTCGCATTTTTTCTTCTCCAGAAACTAAAATCCCTTCAAACCATTGAAGGAATTCAAAACGTTCTTGAGCGATAGGAAAAGTTTCTGCACTCCAGTTGGTCAGTGCAACCACTTTATAGTTGGGATGTTGAACAAATTTTTCTAAAAGCAAAACTGTGTCTAAAATGGCGCCTCCTAACATTTCCTCCCAACGGCCGTAATACATCTTAATCCATTTTTCGTAGGCTGGAAAAAGGGCAATTCTATCTTCAGTGGCCTGGGCCAAAGGATATCCTGCATCTTGGTTTTCATTCCACTCCATAGGGCAAACATTTTCAAAAAAGAATTTACGTTCTTTTGAATCTGGGATTTCTTTTGAATAAAGGTACTCTGGATTCCAATCGATGAGAACTCCGCCCAAATCAAAAATAATGTTCTTTATATGCGTCACCTTAAAAAGCGTTTTCGTCTTGGTCTTTTTGACCTTGAAGCATCAAATACCCCTTTAAAAAAAGGTCAATATTCCCATTGAGAACCCCGTCTACATCACTTGTTTCTTCTTGGGTTCTAACGTCCTTAACCAATTTGTAGGGTTGCATGACATAATTTCGAATTTGAGAGCCCCATTCAATTTTCTTTTTAGAGGCCTCTATCTCTTGACGTGCAGAAAGTTTTTTCTGCAATTCAATTTCATACAATTGCGATTTTAACAATTGCATCGCTTTTGTTTTGTTTTCCAGCTGAGAACGGGTTTCAGAATTTTCAATCATGATTCCAGAAGGTGCGTGTCGCAGTCGTACTGCGGTTTCAATTTTATTGACGCTTTGTCCACCTGCACCACTGGCACGCATGGTTTCCCAAGAAATATCTGCGGGGTTGATGTGAATTTCAATGCTGTCGTCAACCAAGGGATAAACATATACAGAAGCAAAAGAAGTGTGTCGTTTTGCATTGCTGTCAAAAGGTGAAATTCGAACCAAACGATGTACTCCATTTTCTCCTTTAAGCCACCCAAAGGCAAATTCTCCCTCTACTTCCAACGTTACTGTTTTTATACCGGCAACATCCCCTGATTGGTGGTTTAACTCTTTGACTTTATAGCCGCGCTTTTCCATCCACATCAGGTACATCCGCATCAGCATAGACGCCCAATCGCAACTTTCTGTACCCCCTGCACCTGCGGTGATTTGAAGTACCGCACTCATACTGTCTCCTTCTTCTGAAAGCATGTTGCGGAATTCAACATCCTCTAACAAGGCAAGGAGTTTTTCGTGATGCTGATCTACTTCAGCAGGGTCAACATCTCCTGCTTTAAAAAACTCATACAGTACTTCAAGGTCCTCTAATTGCGTCTTAATTTCTTTGAAATCAGTTACCCATTTTTTTAGCGAGCGCAATTGTTTCATGTGTGCCTCAGCTTTTTGGGGTTCGTTCCAAAAATCGGGGGCTAAGGTTTGTTCTTCCTTGTTTTGAATTTCAATATTTTTAGCATCAATGTCAAAGATAACGCCTTAAGGCACCCAGGCGTTCCATTAATGATTTCAGTTGTTCAGGATTGATCATCTTTTTTTTTCAAAAATAGAATTAAACAAAGCAATTTTGTTTTTTTCCCTGAATATTTTTTAGCTTGTCCTATAAACGTATTTTGAAGATGAAAAGACGACTGATTTTCTTTCTAGTTTTAGGGCTGACACTACAAACCGCTGAAGCGCAAAAACGAAAAAAAATAAATGCGCCAGAAGCGCCTAAAAATTCCATCACCACCTACAAGGGATATTTTGATTTCACCTACAGCACCAAAGATGGGAAATTGATGCTGAAGTTAAACAAACAGAAGCATTTGAATAAAGAATTGTTGTACATCAATTCGTTAAGTGCTGGAATAGGCAGTAATGATATAGGTTTGGATCGTGGGCAATTGGGTGATGAGCGGGTAGTGTATTTTAGTTTAAAAGGGGGAAAAATATTTATGATTCAGCCCAATTTGAAATACAGAAGTACATCTGACAATGTTTTAGAACAACAATCAATTCGTGAAGCTTTTGCCTCATCTGTTTTGTTTTCATTCTCGATCGAAAAAGAAACAGATAAAGATTTATGGGTAGACATGACTCCCTTTTTATTGCGCGACGCTCATGGAGTGGCTCAGCGTCTAAAGAGAGCAAAACAAGGGCAGTATCGATTGGATAAAGACCGATCCGCAGTTTCTTTAGATCGCACGCGATCTTTTCCAAAAAACAGTGAGTTTGATGTTTTGCTTACTTTTTCAGGAAACCCTCAAGGAAGGTGGATTCGTTCTGTAACACCGAGCCCAGAGAGTGTATCGGTGCAACAACATCATTCGTTTGTAGCATTGCCAGAGGTAGGGTTTACGCCACGAAAATTTGATCCTCGAAGTGGTGCAATTCCTTTTTCGTACAATGATTATTCAACTCCTGTAAATACTTCTACTCGAAAAGTATTTGCCCTTCGCCAT
The DNA here is from genome assembly GCA_965662875.1 of Candidatus Arcticimaribacter sp. Taxonomy (GTDB): domain Bacteria; phylum Bacteroidota; class Bacteroidia; order Flavobacteriales; family Flavobacteriaceae; genus Arcticimaribacter. The sequence continues at coordinate 14,210 of CBFIJA010000029.1, read as the reverse complement.
CGTTTAGAAAAGCAAGATCCTACTGCAGCTGTGAGTGAAGCAGTAGAACCTATTGTTTATTATTTAGACAATGGAACCCCAGAACCAGTCCGCTCAGCATTGCTTGAAGGTGGGAAATGGTGGAATCAAGCTTTTGAAGCTGCAGGATTTAAAGATGCTTTTCAGCTTAAGATTTTGCCAGATGATGCTGACCCTTTAGATGTTCGCTACAATGTTATACAATGGGTGCATCGTTCTACGCGGGGTTGGAGTTATGGTGCAAGTGTTGTAGACCCACGAACAGGAGAGATTCTCAAGGGACATGTGAGTTTAGGCAGTCTACGGATTCGACAAGATTTTATGATTGCACAAGCCTTAACCAATGCCCCCTATGCCGCAACAGAAGAAGACCAGCCGATGCTGGATTTGGCCTTAGCCAGAATTCGACAACTCTCCGCGCATGAAATAGGCCATACCTTGGGATTTGCTCATAACTTTGCAGCAAGTACTAACGGAAGAGCTTCTGTAATGGATTACCCTCATCCAACACTGGACCTTAAAGAAGGTGAAATAGTGTATGCTAACGCTTACGACACAGGAATAGGGGAATGGGATAAAATAGCGGTTCAGTATTCGTACAACGACTATCCTGATGGGACTGACGAGGCGGCTGCGCTTCAACAATTATTGGACCGTAGCTTAAACGATGGGTTTCGGTTCATTACGGACCAAGATGCTAGACCCATTGGTGGGGCACATCCCTATGCTCATTTGTGGGACAACGGAGAAAGTGCAAGCGCAGAATTTCAAAAATTGATGCAAATAAGAGCGATTGCTATGAATAATTTTTCTTTGGACCAATTGAAAAAAGGAGAACCCTATTCTTTGTTAAATGATCGATTAGTGCCTTTGTATTTTTTACATCGTTATCAATTGGAAGCCGTCGTAAAATTGATTGGTGGACAAGAATACCAATACGGAGTAAAAGGCGGTCCCAATGCCCTAGTAAAAGCTGTTAGTTCATTAGAACAAGAAGAGGCATTAAATGTGCTTTTGGGAGCATTGTCACCAGAATCGCTAAAAATTCCAGAAAAATTATTTGCTCTTCTTCCACCCCATGCATTTGGTTACCCAGCCACGCGTGAGAGTTTTTCTAAGCATACCGGACCTGTTTTTGATGCATTTGCGATTGCGCAAACGTTAAGTGAAGCCGTCTTAAAGATGCTTTTGCATCCCCAACGTGCTGCGCGTTTGATGCAACAACAGGCCTTGGGTCAAAGTAAATTGGGCTTAAATACTGTACTCAGTAAAATGGAAAAACAATTGTTTAAAGCACAATACAATACTCCATATGCAAAAGCCTTAGCGCAAGGAGTGCGTTCTACCTTCATTGCTCAACTTATACAATTGGCCAAAACTAAAAATACAGCCCCCCAAGTTAGAGCAACAGCTTACGAAGCTATATTTACTTTGCATCAATGGTTAAAACGTCAAAATCAGTTTCCGTATCAGCAGTATCACCTACAGCAACTGGAAGTCTATCTAAATGATCCTAAGGCGGAAGAAGAAATTGTAGCGCCTAAAATACCAGACGGATCTCCCATTGGGAGCAATATATCGTGTAATGGATTTGATTATGGAAGTAAATTTAATTAGCGATACAGTAACGCGTCCATCAGAGGGGATGCTGTCGGTCATGCAGCAGGCTGCAGTAGGGGATGATGTTTTTAAAGAAGACCCTAGTGTAAATGCTTTAGAAACAAAAGTCGCTGCCCTTTTTGGTAAAGAATCCGCTTTGTTTTTTCCTTCGGGCACAATGGCCAATCAAACTGCAATAAAACTCCACACACAACCTGGAGAACAACTTATATGTGACCATTATGCGCATATATTTAACTACGAAGGCGGAGGCGTAAGCTTTAACAGTGGCGTTTCCTGTGCTACGATTCAAGGGGATAGAGGACGTATTTCTGCACCGCAAATACGAAAACGAATTAACCCTGCAGATTTTTATCATTCTCCAAAAAGTAGTTTGGTGTGTTTGGAAAATACCACAAATAAAGGCGGGGGTGCTTTTTATGACATGCAAAGCTTACAGTCTATTTCAGCTTTGTGTAAGGAAGAAAACTTAGCCTTGCATTTGGACGGTGCACGCCTATGGAATGCCATGGTAGCTACACAAACGACTGCAGCCGAATACGGTGCGCTTTTTGATACGCTGTCTTTGTGTTTCAGTAAGGGGCTTGGTGCACCTGTGGGTTCTGTTTTGGTAGGAAGTCAAGCGCATATGGATAAGGCACTTCGGATTCGTAAAGTCTTAGGTGGGGGCATGCGACAAGCAGGATACTTGGCCGCTGCTGCACAATATGCTCTAGAACATCAACTGTATGATCTAAAATACGATCACGAGAAAGCAAAAGCCTTAGAAAAATTACTTCACGGGAAAAAATTTGTGAAAAAGGTTGCACCTGTAGACACCAATATTGTGATTTTTGAATTGGAGGAAAGTGTTTCCGAAACGGATTTTTTTAAAAAATTAGCAGATAAAAACATTAAATTTATAAGCATGGGTGGAGGCAAATTAAGATTTGTGACCCATCGGGATTATACAGATCGTATGCACGCTTATGTGCTAGAAACGCTTCGTGGAATTGAAATGTAAGCCCTTTGTTTTTTGTTAAAAATAACGCTAGAAAACCAACACCATTTTCAGTGCTTATGCCTTATTTTTGCAAGCGTTCAATAACCGAAAGTAGTTACAAAATATGACTGATTTAATGCCGCCATTTGCAGACAAAAAGCCGTTTGCACTAAAGAAACACAAAGACATTCGTAATGATGACTATTTTTGGTTAAACGATAGAGAAAATCCAGAGGTGATCGATTATCTGGAGCGTGAAAATGACTATTACCAAAAATCTACAGCACACCTGGAGGGATTCAGAACAAATTTGTTCGAAGAAATGAAATCCAGAATAAAAGAGGACGACAGTTCGGTTCCTTATTTTTATAATGGCTATTGGTACATTACTAAATTTGAAACAGGGAAAGATTATCCGATATATATTCGTAAAAAAAAATCGCTTACTGCGAAAGAAGAAGTCCTATTCGATTGCAATCAAATGGCAGAAGGACTGGAATACTTTAGATTGGTGGGAATAAACGTCAGTCCAGACAACACCAAAGTAGCCTTTGGAGTAGATACTGTTTCCCGAAGGCAGTATATCCTTAAAGTTAAGGATTTAATCACAGGAGAACTGCTAAACACTGCCATAGAAAACACAACGGGTGGGAGTGTTTGGGCAAAGGACAATCGTCATTTGTTTTACACGCAAAAAGACCCTGTTACGTTGAGATCCTTCGCCGTTTGTCGCCATGACATAATGCAAACAAAAGGCGAAAATACTCTGATTTATGAAGAAAATGATGACACGTTTTCGATCTATGTTTTCGGTTCAAAATCTGAAGATTATATTTTTATAGGGTCGTTTAGCACCCTGACAACGGAATATCAGTTTTTATCTTCAAATGCGCCTTTAGGTGAATTTCAATACGTACAAAAGCGCATTCGAGGTCTAGAATACAGTGTTTCCCATTATGGTGATCATTTTTACATCATGACCAATGCGGAAGGTGCCGAGAATTTTAAAATCATGCGTACGGAAATTACCTCCCCGTCCAAAGCGCATTGGAAAATATTTTTAGCCCATAGAAAAGATGTTTTATTGGAAGATTTAGATCTTTTTGAAGCGTATTGGGTTGTAACAGAACGCAGTAAGGGGCTTTCTCGAATTCGTATTCAGGATTGGAAAGGGGAGAAGGATTTTTATTTGCCTTTGGATGGAGAAACGTATACTGCATATACTTCAACCAATATTTCATTTAAAACGTCTAAGCTGCGTTATGTATTCAACTCCATGACCACCCCAACTTCGGTTTTGGAATACGATATGGAGACGGGAAGTCAAGTTTTACTTAAAGAACAACGGGTTTTGGGAGGGGTTTTTAGCAAAGAGAACTATACTTCTGAGCGCTTGTGGGCTACTGCTGACGACGGAGAAAAAATTCCAATATCACTGGTGCGGCATATCGATACCCCTCTTGGGCCAGAAACACCATTGTTGTTGTACGGCTATGGGTCTTATGGTTCCACCATTGATCCCGATTTTTCGTCTACGCGTCTCAGCATATTGGACCGGGGATTTGTATTCGCCATTGCACATGTTCGTGGGGGGGAATACATGGGAAGACCATGGTATGAAAATGGGAAATTGTTGCACAAGAAAAATACTTTTTCAGATTTTATTGCCTGTTCAAAGCATCTTATTGCAATTGGGTATACCTCTTCAGAACATCACTATGCCTATGGCGGTTCTGCTGGTGGATTGTTGATGGGTGTCATTGTAAACGATGCTCCAGAATTATACAAGGGTGTTATTTCAGCTGTGCCTTTCGTGGATGTGGTTACCACCATGTTGGATGACAGTATTCCACTTACTACAGGAGAATACGATGAATGGGGAAACCCCAACGATGAAACCTATTACCATTACATTAAGTCGTATTCGCCATACGATAACATCAAAAAACAAAATTACCCCAATTTGCTTGTCACGACAGGGTTACATGATTCGCAAGTTCAATATTGGGAACCTGCAAAGTGGGTGGCAAAACTCAGGCAATATAAAACAGACAACAACACGTTATTTTTAGAAACCAATATGTCAGCTGGACACGGAGGAGCGTCGGGGAGGTTTGATGCCTTAAAGGAAACAGCGAAAAAGTACTCCTTCCTATTCGAGCTTGAAAATAAGGTTAAGTGATTTTTTTTCGCTAAATTTGCATCGGTCGCGACCAAATAGTGTACACTCAATGAAAGAAGGAATAAAATCCTACAACAGTCTCTTAGATTTAATTGGGAATACCCCTTTAGTGAAGATTACGAATGTTGTTAAAAACTTTAAAGGTTCTTTTTACGCTAAATGGGAAGCCTACAATCCTGGGCATTCAAACAAAGACCGTATAGCCCTTCATATCATCGAAGAGGCAGAAAAATCAGGCCTTTTAGATGATAAAAGCACAATCATTGAAACCACTTCTGGAAATACGGGTTTTAGTTTAGCCATGGTGTCCTTGATTAAAGGATACGAATGTATTTTAGCGGTAAGCTCAAAATCCTCAGAGGATAAAATCAACATGCTTCGCTCTATGGGGGCTAAGGTTTACGTATGCCCAGCAAATGTTAAAGCAGATGACCCTAGGTCGTATTATCAAGTCGCTAAACGTTTACACCAAGAAACAAAAGGTTCCGTTTACATCAACCAATATTTCAATGCACTAAATACGCGTGCACATTATACTTCTACTGGACCTGAAATATGGGAGCAAACCAATGGTAAGATTACCCATTTAATCGCTTGTTCTGGAACAGGAGGAACCATTTCCGGTTGCGCACAATATTTAAAAGAGCAGAACCCCAATGTAAAGATAATTGGTGTAGATGCCTATGGGTCAGTATTGAAAAAATACCACGAGACCCAAGAACTTGACACCAATGAAATTTATCCTTATCGAATTGAAGGTCTTGGAAAAAATTTAATTCCAACGGCCACAGATTTCGATGTTATTGATAAATTTATAAAAGTAACAGACGAGGAAAGCGCTCATACCGCAAGAGAAACCACAAAAAAAGAAGGAATGTTTGTGGGGTACACTTCGGGCGCAGCTATGCAAGCCATTAAGCAGCTGCATGCTGAAGGTGAGTTTGATGAGAACAGTGTTGTTGTTGCTATTTTCCCAGATCATGGTTCCCGTTATATGAGTAAGATTTACAGCGATACATGGATGAAAGAACAAGGATTTTTTGATTCAGATCACGCTGAGGATCCAAAAAAAGTAGAATACATACAATAAGAAGAATTCGATATTATGCCGATGAGAGATTTATTTGATCGTATTGTTGAGAATAAAGGACCCTTAGGAAAATGGGCTTCAGTTGCAGAAGGTTATTTTGTTTTTCCAAAATTGGAAGGTCCTATCTCCAATAGAATGAAATTTAATGGTAAGGAAGTTATCACTTGGAGTGTAAATGATTATTTGGGTTTAGCAAATCATCCTGAAGTGCGCGAAGCAGATGCACAAGCTGCAGCAAAATATGGATCTGCTTATCCTATGGGAGCCCGTATGATGTCTGGACACACAAACTTACACGAGCAGTTGGAAAGAGAATTGGCAGAATTTGTAAGCAAGGAATCTGCGTACTTACTTAATTTTGGCTACCAAGGTATTTTGTCCACCATTGACACCTTAGTGTCTAAAAATGATGTTATTGTTTATGATGTAGATGCCCACGCTTGTATCATTGATGGCGTTCGTTTGCACCATGGAAAACGATTCACATATAAGCACAATGACATTGAAAGTCTTGAAAAAAACCTCGAACGTGCCACCAATATGGCAGAACAAACTGGAGGAGGAATTTTAGTGATTTCCGAAGGTGTTTTTGGAATGCGTGGCGAACAGGGTAAATTGAAAGAAATTGTAGCCCTTAAATCAAAGTTTAATTTCAGACTGTTGGTTGACGATGCGCATGGCTTTGGAACTTTAGGAAAAACTGGAGCAGGAGCAGGAGAGGAGCAAGGTATACAAGATGAGATCGACGTTTATTTTGCCACTTTCGCAAAATCAATGGCTTCCACAGGTGCATTCATAGCTGGGGACAAAGAGATCATTGATTTCTTGAAATACAACATGCGTTCGCAAATGTTTGCCAAATCACTGCAAATGGTATTGGTAGAAGGTGCCTTAAAAAGATTGGATATGCTTCGTACGCGACCAGAATTTAAAAATAAATTGTGGGAAAATGTAAATGCATTGCAATCCGGCTTAAAAGAACGCGGATTTGATATTGGAACAACGCAAAGTTGTGTTACTCCTGTTTATTTGAAAGGAAGCATTCCAGAAGCCATGGTACTTGTAAAAGATTTACGAGAGAAATACCATATATTCTGTTCTATAGTGGTCTATCCTGTCATTCCAAAAGGATTGATTTTATTGCGTTTGATTCCAACCGCATCGCATAATCTAGAGGATGTAAACATTACTTTGGATGCATTTTCAGCCATACGTGAAAAACTGGAAGGTGGAATTTATAAACGCATGTCAGAAGCCATACCGGCATTGTAAATTCACTTAACTGATATAAAAAAGGCACCATTAAGGTGCCTTTTTTTTTACAAAAGTTTTTTTCTAGTCGTTTAGCATGACCGGCATAACCAGCATTGTGATGTGCTCACCTTCTTCTGTTCCATCTATTGGGGTGATGATACCTGCTCTGTTGGGCAAAGATAACTCTAGAGATATTTCTTCGACGCTTAGATTATTGAGCATCTCTATTAAAAAGCGAGAATTAAAACCAATTTGCATGTCCTCACCATTGTATTGGCAATTAAGACGTTCTTCAGCTTTATTGCTAAAGTCAAAATCTTCAGCCGAAATATTTAATTCTGCTCCAGCAATTTTCAGTCGTATTTGATGTGTTGTCTTATTGGAAAATATACTCACTCGACGCAATGAATTCAAAAAGGCTTCTCTGCTAATGGTCATTACGTTCGGATTTTCTTTCGGAATTACTGCTTCATAGTTTGGATACTTTCCTTCAATTAAACGGCAACTTAGCGTTGTATTTCCAAAACTGAATTGTGCATTGGTTTCGTTGTACTCTATGCTAATGTCATCTTCGCTACCCTGAGTAATTCCCTTTAAAATCTGCAATGCTTTTTTCGGCATGATAAACTCTGCCGTCTTATCAGCAGAAAGATCTGTACGGGTATATTTCACCAATTTGTGAGCGTCTGTAGCGACAAAAGTCAGTGACTCATTTGAAAATTGAAAGAAAACACCGCTCATTACAGGACGTAAATCATCGTTTCCACTGGCGAAAAGAGTAGCATTTATTGCATTTGAAAGGGTGTCTCCCATGATTACAGTTTTGCTTGGATCTTTCAAATGAATTGCTTTAGGAAATTCATCTCCAGGGACATAAGCCAAGGCATACTTTCCATTGTTCGCACTTATCTCTACTGTATTATTTTCCAAAACGGAAAAGGTGAGGGGTTGCTCTGGAAATGTTTTTAGCGTGTCTAATAATAAACGTGCGGGTAGGGCAATGTTCCCGACACTTTCTGATTCTACAGAAATCCCAGCAGACATACTGGTTTCTAGATCAGAAGCGGTCAAGGTTAGACGGTCATTCTGTAATTCGAATAAAAAATTGTCCAGAATTGGAAGAGTGTTTGAGCTATTGATTACTCCCCCAAGTACTTGGAGTTGTTTTAATAATTGTTGGCTTGAAACAATGAATTTCATGGGCATATATCATTTTAATACTTTAAATATATTTCTTTAAGTTGAAGCCTCGCAAGAAACTTATCAATAGTTATAAACCGTAAATTCTTTTTCTATACCAGCGAAAACCAGCCCATATAAAAATCAAAAAAACAAGTGGAATAAAGAATGCTTTATAGCGGATAGTTGTTTTTTTTGCAGAAAGGGTTTGCGGGTCTAAAAAGGCCAATTGAATCTCTTTTTGTTTTAACCGAAGCAGTGCATCGTTCCCCATTAAATAATGAATGCATTGGGTGAGAAATGCTTTGTTGCTGTAGAAATTATTTGTCCATTTATCATAACCCAATTCAAGGGGTTGACCCTTATCCAATTGGCTTTCTGCAAAATTCCCATCACTGATAACAATCACTTTTGCTCTACCATTGTTTCGTTTTACAACATTTTTTACGGGTGAGATTCGATTATTGTATTTGGATTGAAAATCCCCTTCTACAAGGGTTCCTAAAACAAACGGCCCTTCCGTATATTCAGAAGGTTTTATGGGGGCTGTTGCTTCTTCTAAACTCAGCAAACGAGGGGTGGTTCGTATTCTAGATTTCAAAGACGATTGAATCAACACTTTTTTCTTGAGTCCCTTTCGATAAAGAGTATCTATTGCGCTAGCAAAACGGAAATGCAGTGGGCCAGTACTAGCACCAATCAATTGATTTTCAGCCTCAGGTAAAGGGTAGTATACCCAAGGAAAGGGACGGTATTGTGTGTCTTGGTTATCTCCTTGGGCCAGCACTATAGGTGCGGAATACAAATCTGTAACCAGATCTGTGTTTACTCGAATACCCGCTTGGAATAGAAATTCAGAAAAGGGATTTTTAGCGGGGTAGGCAATAGCTTTCCCCCCTAAATTGAAAAGACTGTCTTTTGCCAAAGTCACAGCATCCAGCAAAAGCAAACTGTTTCCACCATTGACTGTGTATTGATCAAAAATAAACTTTTCTTCTTCTGTCAGTTCTTCTTTCGGGTTAGACCAAAGAACAACATCAAAACGATTTAAGTTTTCCAATGTTTTTTCAGGTGCGTTAGGAAATGCTTTTAGGTCAAATTGCGCGAGGCGATAAAAGGGGAGAAGGCCCTGTAAAAAATTCGAAATCACTCCATCAGCACTGCTCCCATGTGAACGAATTACGGCAATGCTCTTTTCTTTTTTCTGTTGGAGCTGGAACAAGCCTTCCATAAAACTGTATTCCAATTGCTGTATAGATTGTTGCACCCGTTCTTCTGGGAGATCGCCTAAATTCTTTTTTAAGAGTACTACTTTTATGCTTTGCTCATTTTGGTTTAAAATCATCCACGGAACAAACAAGTTTTGAGAACGTCCTGGATCGTTTTCATCAATCTCAACTTCAGGAATCAATCCTATGGAATACAATTGTTCTACCAGTGCAGCGGGGTCTTCTTCACCTTCAAAAGGATCGATAATATTAAAATAAATAAAATCATTTTCTGCATGAATGCTTCGCGAGAGCTGTTCCATCTCAGTCCGCAGTCGTCTGTAGGCTGGGGGAAGTTCTCCTCCCAAAAGGATATCCACTTCAACAGGACTATTGATTTGTGCTAGAGTCTCTTTTGTTTGAGGGCTTAATGTGTAGCGTTTATCTGCGGTAAAGTCAACTCTGATTCCGGAAATAGAAGCGAGTGATTGAAGGAGTACGATCGCAATTAATACGAAAAAAAGTTTGAAATAGGTGTTTTTTTCTTTCATCCTTTCAAGCGTTTTAGGTTCAGCATTGCAGCGTATAAAAAGAGAAGGTTTTGCCCAATAAAATAGGTGAGGTCTTCTCCTCTTATAACTCCTTTACTTAGTTCTTGATAATGATGTTGAAGCCCCAAGGCTTTAATGAAATTATAGACGTCATAATCCAAAGATAAAAGCGCCAGTTGATTCCATCCATAATAGTGAATCAAGCATACGGACAGACCCATTAAAAAAGCAGCGATTTGATTTTGAATGAGCGTAGAACAAAACAGGGTTATTGCGGTGTAAGTAGCCGCTAAGAGCCATAACCCAATCCAAGCACCAAAAAACACACCCCAATCAATATCATGTTGTGGCAATAACACTCCGTCCAAGAGTTGTAAGTAAAAAACACTAACCAAAAGACAGAGGCTAAGTACGCTTAAGAGCGCAAAAAACTTTCCCAAAACAATAGAGGACAATGCTAGGGGTTTGGTGTACAACAGCTCAAGTGTTCCTGTTCTGATTTCTTCAGAAAAAACATTCATGCCCAAAGCAGGGATAAACAACAACAATAACCAGGGGTTCAGCTCAAAAAATAAGTTTAGGTCGCCAAAACCTGCTTCAATCAAATTAAAAGGGGTGTCAAAAAACCAAAGAAACAAACCGTTGATTAAAAAGAAAGACCCCATGAGGGCATACCCCAAGGGACTTGTGAAAAATGTATAAATTTCATTTTTGCAGATGCTCCACATTGTCATTCAAATTTTATGGTAATACTGTCCCTAAAATACAAACCAAAAAGCGAATGAGCACTGCCTACCGACATGGGATTGCTTTTATAAATAGCGAGTTCGAGATGTTGAGCGGCATTCCACAGGGCAATTTTTTTGCCGTCTTCCTCTCGATCCTCTTTGGGAATATTGTAGTTTATGGCTTCTGAATACGAGTTGTAGATAACATTAAATTTTACATTTTTGCTTTGAACCACATACGGCCGCGTCTTTTGTACTTCGAGGAAAAGTGATTTTTTAATGTTGGTTACCACGTTACCAAAATTATCTATGTAAATTACACTGCCAATGATCTGATTGCCCAGATCATTGATGACAGGATTTACATCTATTATTTCTTTAATGGTGTTTACTGGCTTTCCAATCACTTCAAGGGCTCCGTTTCTAGATAAATGTCCTGCAACTTTCACAAAAACATCAAGTACTGGGAAAGAGCTGATTACGTTATTATGAATGTTAATTTCCACCATTTTTTCCCAGCTGTTATTTTCTAAAACAAGCGATAAGATTCCATTGTTTCCCCCAATGAAATAATGTCCGTCATAGGCCATTACTAAATGACTGTTTTCAGGAGTCAATTCCGACTCTACTCCAATAATATGGAGGGTGCCTTTTGGGAAAGCTTTATAGCCGTTTTTAAGTATGTAAGCCGCTTCCGTTAGATTAAAGGGGCTGATGTCATGGGAAATATCCACAATTTTAACGTCAGGAATTTCTTGCAGAAGTGCTGCTTTGATTGCTGACACAAAATAATCTTTATATCCAAAATCGGTAGTAAGGGTGACCAATGGCATAAAGTTATGGGATTATTTAAATTTTATTAAAACTAAAAATGTAAATTTGATATGCAAACTTACAAAGAACTGAATCAATAAACTCTAAACGAATCGCATTTGAACGAAATTGTAATTGAACTCACTGAAGTCAATCCTCAGGAGTTCTATGGCGACGGAAACTCCACAATAGAAACACTAAGGCATTATTTCCCTAAGTTAAAAATCGTTGCGCGTGGGAATAAAATTAAAGCCTACGGCGAAGAAGAGATTTTAGAGGAATTTGAAAAGCGTATCGATATGTTGGTGCTTCACTTTGCAAAATTCAATCGTTTAGACAAGCCGTCAATAGAATTAATTCTAACGTCAAATGGCGCTACGGATTACGAAACAGATAACGAAGCAGATTCTTTTATTGTTCACGGTGTAGGGGGGAGATCAATTCGAGCGAAAACCATCAATCAGCAAAAACTTGTTCAGCTGTCCAAAACCAATGACATGCTATTTGCTATCGGCCCTGCCGGAACAGGCAAAACCTACACTTCTGTAGCCCTTGCTGTACGGGCCCTGAAGGAAAAGCAGGTAAAACGTATTGTCCTGACTCGACCTGCGGTAGAAGCAGGAGAAAATCTAGGATTTTTACCTGGGGACATGAAAGAAAAATTGGATCCCTACATGCAACCCTTATATGACGCGCTTCGAGATTTAATCCCAGCAGAACGCTTGGCTTCTTACATTGAAAAAGGGACAATACAAATTGCTCCACTTGCTTTTATGCGTGGAAGAACCTTAGACAATGCATTTGTTATTTTGGACGAAGCTCAAAACACAACCCATGCACAAATGAAAATGTTCTTGACCCGAATGGGACCTAATGCGAAGTTCATCATTACGGGAGATCCCGGGCAGATCGATTTGCCAAGACGTGTAATTTCAGGGTTAAAGGAAGCCTTATTGATATTAAAAGAAACGAAAGGTATAGGCATGCTTTATTTAGATGATCGCGATGTAATTCGTCACCGTTTGGTGAAAAAAGTAATTGATGCCTATAAAAACATAGAACACCAAAATTAAGCATGAATACACTCCTTTCCTCTTCCTTTACATTGCCAAATCAGCGAAACAAATACACCGGTAAAGTTCGAGAAGTCATTACTTTACATGATGATCGTTTGGTTATGATTGCTACGGATCGCCTATCCGCTTTTGATGTTGTTATGCCCAAGGGTATTCCTTACAAAGGACAAATTCTAAATCAGATTGCAACCCAAATGATGGAAGCAACAGCAGACATCGTTCCCAATTGGTTGGAAGCGACTCCCGACCCCGTTGTTGCAGTTGGAAAAAAATGTGATCCTTTTAAAGTCGAAATGGTTATTCGCGGCTATATGTCTGGACATGCAGCTAGAGAATACAAGGCAGGAAAAAGAATGCTTTGTGGCGTTCCTATGCCCGATGGGATGGTAGAGAATCAGGCTTTTCCTAGCCCAATCATTACTCCTGCTACAAAAGCCGAAGAAGGACACGATGAAGATATTTCTCGAGAAGAAATCATTGCTCAAGGCATTGTCAGCGAAGAAGATTACTTGCAATTGGAAAAGTACACCCGGGCTCTTTTTGAACGTGGTACAGCATTGGCAAAGGAAAAAGGGCTTATTCTTGTTGATACGAAATACGAATTCGGTAAGACGATAGAGGGTTCCATTGTTTTGATTGATGAAATTCACACCCCAGATTCTTCCCGTTATTTTTATGAAGAGGGCTATGCTGAACGCCTTGCAAAGGGTGAACCACAAAAACAACTCTCAAAAGAATTTGTCCGACAATGGCTTATTCAAAACGGTTTCCAAGGCCTGGAGGGGCAACAAATCCCTGAAATGTCTGACAATTACATTCAAGAAGTCTCTCAACGCTACATTGAGTTGTATGAAAGTATAACAGGAAAACAATTTATTCCTTCAGACTTAAATCAGTTGGAAAGTCGTATTGAACAAAACATTTTGGACTATTTAAAGAAAAACCCAAAGTAAAAGGTGTTATACCCCAGTGTTTTAGCACTTTTCAACGGGTTTTGTTAATTCTTTTCTTGCGCTAAAGTTTCTTACTATTCGGCTAAGTTTTAAATTAGTGATCTTTAGAAGCGATGGCAGAAAAAACACAATACACCGAAGACAATATCCGTTCCCTTGACTGGAAAGAGCATATCCGTATGCGGCCTGGAATGTATATTGGAAAGTTGGGCGATGGTTCTTCACCCGATGACGGTATCTATATTCTTTTAAAAGAAGTACTGGACAACTGTATTGATGAATTTGTCATGGGTGCAGGAAAAACCATTGAAATCAAAATCAATGAGGGTCGGGTAATGATTAGAGATTACGGCCGGGGTATACCCTTGGGTAAGGTAATTGACGTAGTTTCCAAAATGAATACCGGAGGAAAATACGATTCTCGTGCGTTTAAAAAGTCTGTAGGATTAAACGGAGTAGGGACAAAGGCAGTCAACGCATTGTCTTCTTCTTTTATTGTAGAATCTACTCGCGAAGAACAAAGCAAAAAAGCAGAATTCAGTTGCGGTAATCTTGT
>CBFIJA010000028.1:0-19439 GCA_965662875.1 Candidatus Arcticimaribacter sp. | reverse complement strand
GGAGCAAAGCTTTCAGAAGATTCAGGGATTTCAATACAGTAGTCTGCAAGATCTTTCACCTGTTGGTCTCCCTCTGTTACAATCGCAATGATCTTTCCTTCCCTAGATTTTATTTCTTGAATGTTGCTGACCACCTTTTCATAGTGTCCTTTTTTAGTAGCAATTACCACCACCGGCATGTTTTGATCAATTAAAGCAATAGGGCCGTGCTTCATCTCTGCAGCAGGATAGCCTTCAGCATGGATGTATGAGATTTCTTTTAACTTCAAGGCTCCTTCTAGTGCAACCGGGAAATTGTATCCTCTTCCCAAGTAAATGCAATTGTTGGCCTCCGTAAAGGCGTTGGCTACTTTTTTGATTGCCGGAGTTTGATTGAGGATTTGTTCTACTTTTTCAGGAATGGACTCCAACTCCGTTACATATTCTTGGTAACGGGTCAAAGAAAGTGTTCCTTTCTCCTTGGCCATAAATAAACCGATTAGATTGATTACGGTAATCTGAGTTGTAAATGCCTTGGTAGAGGCAACGCCAATTTCTGGGCCTGCATGGGTATAACAGCCAGTATCTGTAATTCTAGAAATTGTAGACCCAACTACATTGCATATACCATAAACAAATGCTCCTTTTTCTTTTGCAATATTGATCGCTGCAATGGTATCGGCTGTTTCCCCAGACTGTGAAATGGCAATGACAATGTCATCCGGGAAAATGATAGGATTACGGTAACGAAATTCTGAAGCGTATTCTACCTCAACTGGGACACGGACAAAATCTTCTAAAAGATACTCTGCTACTAAACCTGCATGCCAAGAGGTGCCACAAGCAACAACCAAAATACGTTTCGCCTGCAAAAATTTATTTTTGTGTTCGCGTAAGCTGGACAGGGTTATCGTTCCTTCTTGCGAAAGAAGACGACCGCGCAAAGTATCCTCGATCGCTTTGGGCTGCTCATAAATCTCTTTGAGCATAAAATGATCGTATCCGCCTTTTTGAATGTTCTCCAGACTCATTTGTAGCTTTTCTACATAAGGGGTTACCTCATCGTCTGTCTTTATCTTATGGACTTTTGCTTTTCGGTTTCTGCGTAAGATTGCCAAATGCTCTTCCTCCAAATAAATTACTTCTTTGGTGTATTCTAAAAATGGCGTAGCGTCTGATCCAATAAAATATTCTTCTTCTCCAATACCAATCGCCAAAGGGCTCCCTAATCTTGCGACGACCAATTCATTGGGCTTGCGTTTGTCGAATACTACAATGGCATATGCGCCGATTACCTGAGATAAAGCAATTTGAACCGCTTTCCCCAATTTTACCCCTTTTTGATTTTGAACGTCTTCAATCAAATTGACTAAAACCTCTGTGTCTGTATCCGAATGGAAAACAAAACCTCTGTTGATTAATTCAGTCTTGATGGAGGCATAGTTTTCAATTATTCCGTTATGGACAATCACCAAGTTTCCTGAATTGGAGGTATGCGGATGGGAGTTCACATCATTCGGAACCCCGTGCGTCGCCCATCGGGTATGTCCCATTCCTAAACTGGCATTGGCTTTTTTATCGTCTGTCAGAAGCATTTCCAAATCGCTGACCTTCCCTTTGGTTTTGGTCGTGACTAATTCGGCTCCGTCATAAAGTGAAAGTCCGGTGCTGTCATAGCCTCTGTATTCGAGACGTTTTAAGCCTTTTATGATAATGGGTTCCGCTTCTTTACTTCCGAGATAAGCTACAATTCCACACATGGTTTAGGGTTTTAGCGTTAGTTGGAAAAATCGGTATAAATAATTTCCAATTCAAGTCGTTTGTCCAGGTCTTGATCAGCGGGTTGTGGACCAATCAAAACTGTTCCTAAGGGGTTTAACAATGCCCCTAATGGATAATCTACCGTTTCCGTAGACCCCACTAAACGTCCTGTTTTATTGGAAATTGCATTTATATCATAAGTTACTACCATTCCGATAGGAATGTTCTCGTATGCCGTAGAGGTAGAGTCGCTTCGAATGATTCCTGCTACATGGTCTGTAATTCTAAACTTATAGCGATAGGGCACCCCATCTTGGTATTCCAGTATCCCGCCATGGATTACTTTTGTTGCACTTGGACCATTGCCTGTCGTGTCATCGGTATAGTAATCACTCAGTGGTAGATTGGTTTCATTGTTGTAAAGATAAATGCGCTCTGCAATACGATCCTCTTCGGACCAATTGGCCACATGATCTGGATCTACGTAAAAAATAAGATTCGCTTCGTTTATTAGCCAATCACTTCCTCGGATATCATCTACTATTGCCGTCTGATCTTCTGGATCAAATAAACGAAGTATGGCTTTATCGCCTAAATTTCCAGACAAATAGATTTTGGAATTGTCCAATGGCTGAGCAGGATCTTCTGTGCTAAAGTGGTTGATTTGTACTCCACTAACACTCATGTTATAGGTTCTGTTTTCGCGATTGATGCTAAAATCTGTTTCGTCGTCCGCAGTACCGTTATCATTGTAACGGTTAAAGGTATAATTGATCTCTACATTGGCTTGAGACATATTGAGGTATACAAACAAATCTTCGGCTAGATTTTCAAAGCGGATGTTTAGGCCTTTAATTTGCTTTCTAAAATTTTCATTATTGGAAATTTCATCTTCCCCTTCAAAATCAAATAAACGCTCCTGGAAAAATACAGGATCTAAGGGAATTCTTAGGCGAGGGGATTTTCGTGTTTCAATCAAAGTCGTTTCATCTACATCTGGAGTATCTATATCGTCTTCCTCATAGTTAAAACGCAATTCTTCAAAATTAAATTCATAGGGAGCCTCGTGTAAAACAGCCCCAACAAAACCTTCTTCATGAAAATCCCTACCCGAGTAGTATTCTGAAATCGTTTCGAAATTATTTCCGGGGTCTAAGGCATTCAATTGATAGGTTAACTCAGAGACCTTTAAATCGAATTGAGCCGAAGTATTTCCAAAAATAGAGTCAATTTCATAAACATTATTTGCAGTGTCATAGTCAGAATTGTCGTCGTCGTCTGGATCTAAAATTCCATCTCCATCACTGTCTGCAGATAGCGGATTGGTATTGTTTTGGGTTTCCAAGTAATCAAATATCCCATCACCATCGCTATCGCTTTCAATGTTTTCGTCATCGACATCAAAGGCATCAATTACGCCATCGTTGTCCGTATCATTTTGGTTGGTTAGAAAAGGAATTTCCAAAAACACTTCAGTTACTTGCTCGTCTTCTTCAATCACTCGGACATTGTCTTCATTGCCATTGTCTTCTTCTTCTTGGGTGTACAGTCCAAAAATACTCCCTCCTGAAAGGCTCAATTGAGTGGAAATAGACGCAGAAAGTCGACCAAAATTTGGACGGTTGTATTCTCCCAATTGCATTACAGGTAAACCTGTAGTAACAACATCTTCAAGCTTTTCTTGTGTGAAATATACCGGGTAGGTCTGTGTTGTTGTTTCAAACTGGTCTGTGGCAATTAAGTCTATTCCTACCGTATTGAACTCTGGGTTACAAGCCGTAAAAAGGAATGAAAGTCCGAGAAGGAGGTGTGAGTATTTACTCAAAAAAAATGGTTTCATTCGTTAAGAAAGAATATGGGTATTATAGAAATTCACGTAGGCGTTTTCTTGCTGGCTTTCCTCAAAAGTCATTGTTGGCTTTCCAACTGCAGCAATTTTATCTGTAATCTCTGACTCAATCGTATCTCCAGAAAGCACTACACCATCGGAATGTTCAACAGCCAATTGCAATAACTTTTCATATTGTCCTTGGTCTACAGAATCAAACGGTGCTGTATCTGAAAGATCGAAAGAAAGTTTCGTTTTTAGGGAGTCCGATAAGCCTCCGTCAAAGTCTTTCGGGTAGACAGAAGTTACAATTTTACTTTGCTCAAAAATAGGATCTTCCGCAAAATAAGTTTTCATGTACAACGGGAATAAAGAAGTAAACCATCCATGAAGGTGAATAATGTCGGGAGACCAATTCAACTTTTTAACTGTTTCAATGACTCCTTTTGTAAAAAAGATCATGCGCTCATCGTTGTCTGGAAAAAGATTTCCTTCTTTGTCTTTAAGCATGTCTTTGCGCTTAAAGTATTCTTCATTATCAATAAAATATACTTGCATCCGCTCTTTGGGAATAGAAGCAACTTTAATGATCAAAGGCATGTCCATGTCATTGATAACCAAATTCATGCCGGAAAGACGAATGACTTCGTGCAACTGGTGACGGCGTTCGTTAATGAGCCCATAACGCGGCATAAAAATACGGGTCTGACCCCCGGCGTCATTGATGGACTTTGGAATTTGAAATGCATTAACCGCTTGGTCGGTTTGAGGTAAATATGGGGTTACCTCTGATGATATAACTAGGACTTTTTTATTTTGCATAAATCCGTATTTAACTCTCCCGAATTGAAAAGTCTAGCAAAATTACGAAATTTCTTCCGATCTATTGAAAAAACAGTACTTTTAGCCTGTTAATGTTTTGCTAAATGAGGGTATTTAAAGCGCATCGAGATGTTCACGATGCTCTAAAAGAAAAAGAATTCAAAACGCTTGGTTTGGTCCCTACAATGGGTGCTCTTCATGAAGGGCATTTAAATTTAGTCCGACAGTCCACTCAAGAAAACGAAATAACACTGGTGAGTATTTTCGTAAATCCCACGCAATTTGACGACCCCAATGATCTGGAAAAATACCCTAAAACACTAGCCTCTGACCTCCTTAAGTTAAAGGAAATCGAAGGGACAGTCTGGGTGTATACACCCGATGCAACGGACCTCTATCAGAACAAACCTACAGCAGATGTTTATGCCCTTGGTGAGATCGAAAATTTAATGGAAGGAGCCTCTAGAAAAGGGCACTTCCAAGGAGTCGCTACAGTCGTAGACAAATTGCTTACCGTTTTTGCCCCTACAAAAGCTTATTTCGGAGAGAAAGATTATCAGCAGCTCAAAATCATTCATCGTCTGGTTCAACTTCGGCAACTGCATGTTGCCATCGTTGACTGCCCCATCAGTAGAGAAGTTGACGGTTTGGCAATGAGTTCGCGCAACCGAAGATTAAACCCCAATGAACGCAGTATCGCTCCGTTGATTTATGAAACTTTGGTCAAAGCCAGATCCTTGAA
Organism: Candidatus Arcticimaribacter sp.; assembly: GCA_965662875.1. Classification (GTDB taxonomy): domain Bacteria; phylum Bacteroidota; class Bacteroidia; order Flavobacteriales; family Flavobacteriaceae; genus Arcticimaribacter. Next base: position 14,307 of record CBFIJA010000028.1, on the reverse strand, counting down.
AACAAGTTATTCTCCCCCGCAAATTACCGCTTGGGTAGATGATTTTTTTAAAAGTCAATCCATGTTTGAACTCGATTATTTTTCTATCGTTGACCAAGATAGTTTACTCCCTTTAGAAGAATTTTCATCCAACACCACTGCCCGGGCTTTTATTGCAGTAAAATTGGGGGATATTCGATTGATCGACAACCTTAAATTTTAATATCTTTGCCGAATGCATATTGAAGTATTAAAATCTAAAATCCACAGAGTAACCGTCACCGGTGCCGATTTGAATTACATCGGAAGCATTACCATTGACCGCAAACTGATGGATGCTGCAGCGCTAATTGCTGGTGAAAAAGTGCAGATTGTAAACATCAATAACGGTGAGCGTTTGGAAACTTATGTGATTGAGGGAGAGGAAAACTCAGGTGAAATCACGTTAAACGGTCCAGCAGCTAGAAAAGTTCAAAAAGGCGATGTAATCATAATCATCAGCTATTGCAGCCTGTCCATAGACGAAGCCAAAACCCTTCAACCCAAATTGGTGTTTCCAAACGAGTCAACCAACTTACTTCAATAGGTTTTGGCGGGGGTTTCATTTTCTAAGATTTTAAAAACCCTAATCCCATTGGCCATTGGGGTGTTATTCATATACCTTTCTGTGGCCAACACCACAGAAGAAGACAGAGCTACCATTTACAATTCCATAAAAGAAGCCGATTATTTTTATATTTTTCTGTCCTTAATCATGGGGCTTCTTAGCCACTTTTCAAGAGCATACCGTTGGAATTTCATGCTTCACCCCCTCGGATACCGCCCCCGATTAATCAACAATATTTTAGCCATTTTCATCACGTATATCGCCAATCTTGGGGTGCCTAGATCTGGAGAACTTTTTCGGGCTACCGTCATGCAGACCTATGAAAAAATCCCCTTTGAAAAAAGCTTTGGTACCATCATTGCTGAGCGGTCCGTGGACTTGATGATGCTTTTGCTCACCCTTTGTTTCGCCTTTCTGTTGGAATTTGATTTGATCTTTTCCTTTTTAGCAGAAAAAGAATTTAATCCCTGGAGCGCACTCCCAGTAGTAACGCTTATTCTATTTGCCGTAGCATTTATTCCGCGTTGGCTTGGTAAAAGCAAAGCCGCATGGGCAAAAAAAATATTAAACCTTTTCCATGGCCTAAAAGAAGGGTTTCTAACGTTAGTGAATATGGAAAAAAAATGGGCCTATTTGGGGCATACTTTTTTTATTTGGGCCATGTATATTTTGATGTTTTACGTCATAAAATTTTCCTTGCCAGAAACGCAAAGCCTTCCTTTTGAGGCATTGCTAATCGGCTTTATTGTAGGGGCATTCGCCATCTCTGCCACCAACGGCGGAATTGGGATTTACCCGCTTTCGGTTTCCTTGGTTTTGGTTTACTACGGCATCAGTAATGAATCTAGTCTTGCCTTTGGGTGGATCATGTGGACAGCACAAACCGTCATGGTCATTCTCTTTGGAAGCATCTCTTTCTTTTTACTCCCTTTAGTGAATCAAAAAAAGTAGCACAAAATTCTTTTTTTGGGATTTAAAACTTGCCTATTTTTAGCCTATGAGCAAAGTAAAAAAATCTTATTTCTGTCAAAAATGTGGTTCACAACATGCCCAATGGCAAGGCCAATGCAACAGTTGTAAAGAATGGAATACCCTGGCAGAAGAGATCATTGAAAAAAGCCCACAAAAAGGATGGCAACCTAATCCCGCCGACGGACAAAATAGCAATGCTCCGCAACCCATACAAAGTATAGTAACAGAAAATGAGGACAGAAGTTCTACCCATGATCTAGAGTTGGATCGCGTTTTGGGCGGTGGACTTGTACCCGGAAGCGTGACGCTTTTGGGCGGAGAACCCGGCATTGGAAAATCGACTTTACTGTTGCAGATTTCGTTACAAATAAAAGCAAAAGTTCTCTACGTATCTGGAGAGGAAAGTCAACGTCAAATAAAACTTCGCGCAGATCGTATAGCTTCAAAAAACCCAGAGTGCTATGTTTTGTGTGAAATACAGACCCAAAAGATTTTCCAACACATTAAAAGCTTAGCTCCAGATGTTGTCATTATAGATTCCATTCAAACCTTACAAACTCAATTTATAGACAGTAGCCCTGGCAGTGTCTCACAAATCAAGGAATGTACGGCAGAACTAATTCAATTTGCTAAAAAAACCCATACCCCAGTGGTTTTGGTAGGTCATATTACCAAAGAAGGAACCATTGCTGGACCCAAAGTTTTGGAACATATGGTAGATACCGTATTGCATTTTGAGGGCGATAGAAATCACATTTACCGAATTTTACGGGCACAAAAAAACCGTTTTGGATCAACTGCAGAAATTGGGATTTATGAAATGATTTCTACCGGTCTTCGCGGGGTCGTAAACCCCAGTCAGCTATTGATCTCACAACATCAAGTTCCTATGAGTGGACATGCCATTGCCTGTACTGTTGAGGGCATACGCCCATTGTTGATAGAAGTGCAAGCTCTCGTAAGTACTGCTGTATATGGAACTCCGCAAAGAAGTTCAACAGGGTTCAATGTGAAGCGACTCAACATGCTGTTGGCCGTTTTGGAAAAAAGGGCCGGTTTTCAGTTGGGGGGAAAAGATGTTTTTTTAAACATAACCGGAGGCATTAGCAGTGAAGACCCTGCGCTAGATTTGGCTGTAGTCGCTGCCATACTCTCTAGTCACCACGACATTGCGTTGCCAAAAAACTGTTGTTTTGCTGCCGAGGTAGGTCTTTCGGGAGAATTACGCCCCATCCCAAAAATAGATCAACGCATCAACGAAGCCGCAAAGCTAGGTTTTGAAACCCTATTGACCGCACCACAAAAGAAAATACCCGGAGAAGAACAACTCTCTGTGGTGAAGTTTTCAAAAATTGAAGAGGGCATTGAGTATCTTTTTTCTTAAAAATGTCTAACTTTCAGTTAAATCTTTACTCTCATGAAGGATAAAATTGAGCAATTTCTAGACCAAGTACGTCAAAAAAATCAGCACGAACCTGAATTTATGCAAGCCGTTACAGAAGTAGCGGAAGCTGTTATTCCCTACATTGTCAAACACGATATTTATTACGGTCAAAACATATTATTACGTATGGTAGAACCTGAACGCGTGGTTTCATTTCGCGTGGCATGGATAGATGACCAAGAAGAAATACAGGTCAATAGAGGATACCGAATTGAGATGAACTCTGCCATTGGACCCTACAAGGGAGGATTGCGTTTTCATCCTAGTGTAAATCTAAGTGTCTTAAAATTTTTAGCCTTTGAACAGGTCTTTAAAAACAGTCTTACCACTCTCCCTATGGGCGGAGGAAAAGGGGGCTCTGACTTTGATCCTAAAGGAAAAACCGATACGGAAGTGATGCGATTTTGTCAAAGTTTTATGACAGAACTCTACCGCCATATTGGCCCCAACCGGGACATCCCGGCTGGAGACATTGGGGTAGGAAGCCGTGAGATTGGGTACATGTTTGGTCAATACAAACGACTTAAAAATGAATTTACAGGAGTCCTTACAGGAAAAGGCGTTAGTTGGGGTGGATCATTGATACGCCCAGAAGCTACCGGATATGGAGTCGTCTACTTTGCAGAAAAAATGTTGGAAGAAAAACAAGATTCTTTCAGCAATAAAACAGTCGTTATTTCTGGCTCTGGAAACGTAGCACAATATGCTGCTGAAAAGGTGATTCAGCTCGGCGGAAAAGTCGTTACGCTATCCGATTCATCTGGCTATATTCATGACTCAGAAGGCATAGATGCTGAAAAACTGCAGCACATAATGCAGCTTAAAAATGTTGAACGTGCCCGTATCAGTAAATACCTTGATAAATACCCAACAGCAACGTTTCATGCCGGAAAAACACCATGGGAGATCCCCTGTGCAGTAGCCCTGCCCTGTGCAACACAAAATGAATTGCACGAAAATGATGCTAAAATACTCATCAAAAACGGATGCATTTGTGTCTGTGAAGGCGCAAATATGCCTTCTACTCCATCGGCGATCCATCAGTTTACTGCACATAAAATCCTATTCGCACCCGGAAAAGCATCCAATGCGGGTGGGGTTGCCGTCTCTGGTTTAGAAATGGCACAAAACTCGCTCCGCTACAGCTGGACAAGAGAAGAAGTAGACAACCGTTTAAAAAGCATCATGGCAGACATTCACGGTTCATGCTTGACCTACGGGAAAGAAGGGGATTACGTCAACTATGTAAAGGGCGCCAATATTGCTGGGTTTGTAAAAGTTGCCGATGCCATGTTGGCACAAGGAGTGGTTTAGATGCTAAAAACAAAAGCCATTGTACTTCACAGCATTAAGTACAATGAAACCAGCTTAATCACCCACTGTTATACCGAAAATATTGGTCGGCAATCTTTTATGCTAAAAGGAATTCTTTCGGCGAAAAAAGGGATGCTAAGAAAAGCCTATTTCCAACCTTTAAATCAATTGGAAATTGTTTTTCAACCCAAAAAAAATGGGGGACTTCAATTTTTAAAAGAAGTAAAAGTCATTCATCCTTACCAAAGTATCCCGACAACCATCGAAAAAAATGCCATTGTCATTTTTCTTGCGGATGTGCTAAAAAAAGTAGTGCAAGAAGAAGAAGCCAATTTGCCCTTATATGAATTCCTAGAATCGGCACTCGTTTGGCTGGATTTACACGATCAAATCCAGAATTTTCATCTCCTCTTCCTGTTAAAAATAAGTAGGTTTTTAGGTTTTTACCCCAATGAAGAAAATCTGTCGCTTCCCTACTTTGATTTAGCAACAGGTTGTTTCTGCCCAAGACTTCCTCTACAGGAAGGTTTAGAAGGAAAACAAGTTGATCAGTTAAAGACACTTTTGGGCATGAATTTTGGTGAGGATTCTACACTTAAACTAAATCGAAATTCACGAAGTGATTTACTTCAAACATTGTTGCGTTATTTTGAACTTCACTTACAGGGTTTTCGTACCCCAAAATCTCTTTCCATTCTCAATGCCATTTTTGAAAGCTAAGTTTTTACTGCCCCTTTTTCTCTTTTGGTTTTCTGTGGGGTTAGGTCAACAGATTCAGGTACGAGATGCATTCTCTCAAAGTCTTTTGTCGAACGTGGCTGTAGTCAATCAAAACAACATCCGCTATACGGCAACTACTGCTAGCGGAACTTTTGATTTGAAACTTTTCGCAGAAGAAGATAGCCTTCGCTTCCAGCACATGGGTTATGAAAACAAAATGCTCTCCTATACTGCTGTAAAAAATCAAAAAACTATTTTCTTGGATATTTCTGAAAAGAAATTGGCTGAAATCATTCTTTCCGTTGCCCGAACAGCTTCCAAATCAAAAAAAATAGCTGAAAGAGTAAGTGTAATCGGAAAAAATGAAATCGTAGCGCTACAACCCAATACCGGTGCAGAGCTCCTTTCTCTTGCTCCAGGGGTACGGATACAAAAATCACAGGGAGGAGGTGGAAGCCCTGTTTTACGCGGATTTGAAGCCAACAGAGTATTGCTTGTTGTGGACGGGGTCCGCATGAACAACGCCATTTACAGAAGCGGTCATTTGCAAAACGCCATTACCGTAGATCCAAACACTATAGAACGCGTCGAAGTTGTTTACGGTTCTTCTTCTGTCGGCTATGGATCAGATGCCTTGGGTGGAGTGGTACATTATTTCACAAAGTCTCCCAAAATAAATAGCCCTAAAAAAAGAAAGTCCCACTATAGTTCTTCCTACCAATCGGCTTATGATGCCCATGTTAACCATTTTGCTTCCGAATGGAGTTTTAAAAAGTGGGGGAGCTATACCAGTTTGACTCACTCGCGATTTGGAGCCTTGCGGATGGGAAAACAACGCCCTCATGGATATGAATCTTGGGGACTTGTTCCACTGTATTCGCAGAATTCGGCCAGTCGTTATTTTGAAAATCCAACCGAAAATTCCGACTCAAATCTTCAGAAAAATGTCGGGTACACTCAGTGGGATTTTATGCAAAAATTCCTCTTTAATCTTCCGAAAGAAAAACAATTGGGGATTAATTTTCAATTCTCTCGGTCCAGTGATATCCCGCGTTTTGACAAACTAAATGAAACTTCTGATGGAAGCTTAAAATTTGCCGAATGGAGGTATGGACCGCAATTGAGGGTTTTATTATCTCCGCAACTCAAGCTCTTTCCAAAGAAAAAGTGGCTCTACAAAGGAAACATCATCACTGCAATTCAATACGTTGAAGAATCTAGAGTGCAAAGGCGTTTTGGGAGCTTATCGCGAAAATCCCAAAATGAAGCCGTAAGGGTCCTTAGCTTAAATGGGGACTTTGAAAGCGCAAAAACACAAAAAGGGAGCTTGAGTTATGGTTTTGAGTGGCTTTTTAACAACATCACCTCTACGGCTTTTCAGCAAGATTTAATTGTAAATGGGAATGCCATTATTGGGCTAACGCAAAACGTTCCAATAGCAACCCGTTATCCAAGCGAAAAAGGGCAATACAGCTCTGGAGCACTCTATGGAAATTACCGTTGGGATCTTAGCCCTAAAACAACGCTTTCATTTGGTGGGCGCTATACTGCTACCCATCTGATTGCCCGTTGGGACAATAGCATCATGATTGATCCAAGTCTTAGAAATGTGACCGTCAGTAACAAAGCGCTAACCGGAAGTTTCTCTATAACCTATCGTCCTATTCCAAAATGGCAACTTAACTTCCTGGTGTCAAGTGGATTTCGTGCCCCCAACATTGATGACTTAGGGAAAATAAGAGAAAATAAAGGGGCTTTGTTGTTGCCCAATACTGCTCTAAAACCAGAGTATGTTTACAATGTAGATGCAGGGGTCTTATTCCAATCTCAGGATAGAAAAATAGGCTTAGCCATTCGGGCATACAATTCTTCTTTGATTGATTATATCGGTAGGGCGTCTTATGCCGTTCAATACGATAGCAGTACCGCTGCACTTGAAACATTAATGTTTTTTGATGAAGAGGTGGTCACACAAGCCAATTCAAATCTTGGAAATGCACGGATTTACGGAGCCTCGTTTGAAGGAAAATGGAGAATAAGCCCCCAACTGACTTCACTCGCTGATTTCACGTATACGGCAGCCAATGAAAATACCATAATTGGACCACTCCCTTCGATACTGCCTTACTTTGGAACACTAGGACTGCGTTACAAGAAAGAAAACTATAGCTTCCGTTTAAATTATAGATACAGCAGTAGCAAAAACGCAGCAGACTACAGCCTTGGTGGTGAAGATGGCTTGGAAGAAACCCCGCTTTTAATAGGCCCCGGTGATGGAGTATATTTCGCGGGATTACCGGCTTGGGGTATTATAGACCTTACAAGCAGTATGGATTTAAGTGATCGTGTCAAATTCAACCTGGGACTGGAAAACCTCTTCGACACCCATTACAGAGCATTTGCTTCCGGTATTTCTTCCGCTGGGCGAAGTCTCAATCTCGGTGTCAACATGCAGTTTTAATCCTTTAATCGAAAACGAGTAAATAAAAACTCTTGTTGCGTATCAAATGGGGTTTGGTGGGTTTCGTAATGAAAGTCAATGGCTTCAAAATAGGGCGAAAACACTCCTTCTATTTCTTGTTCATTGTACTGCTTGACTGGAATTCCACTGCATTTCTCAGGGCCATTGTGCGAAAAAGTACCGACAACCACTACGCCATTCACTGCAGTTAGTTCCGCTGCTTTTTTCACGTATGCTTTGACCTCCTCTTTTTCGGTAAGGAAATGAAATACTGCACGATCAAACCAAAAGTCATATCGTTTTTCAGAAGAAAAAGCGAGAACATCGCTTAGCTCCCACTTTATCTTTTTGGCTTTTGATCCCAATCTTTTTTTTACACGTTCAAGGGCTGCACTAGATAGGTCTAAAACACTGATGTTATTGAAACCCTGCTCTAGCAAGTAGTCTACAAAATAACCGTCCCCACCACCAACATCTATAATGCAAGCTGTTTTTAAAACCTCCGCTTGATTTAAAAATCCAATCGCGGTTGTAGGGACTTTCTGATACCAACTGAATTCTTGTTGGGTTTTGGTGCGATATATTTTTTCCCAGTGGGCTTTTTTGTCGAAAGAATCCATAAAATACAATGCAATTAATATACTTTCTTTTGAAGCATTTGCTTCACTCCGCCATCCCATTCTGATTTTAAAATACTGAGGACAACACTGTCTCTTCTTCCGGTAGTTGCCGCACAATTATTTCTTAAAATTCCTTCTAAAGTACACCCGAGATCTTTCATGGAAGTAATGCTTTTTTCATTTCTTGCGTCCGCTCTAAACTCTACCCGCTCTACTCCAAGATCATCGAAAGCGTAGGAGAGCAATAGCCATTTACAATTTCGGTTTAATCCCGTTCTGTGAAAGGCTTTCCCATACCAAGTATATCCCAAAGAAAGTGTGTTATGTGTGGGGTCGATGGAATAAAAGCGAGTACTTCCTGCAGGTTTTCCGTGAACTTTATCGAAAACGATAAAAGGATAGGCAGTTGAGTTCGTTCGCCCTTGTATCGCTTCTGCGATGTACTTTTTTAAATTTTCATTTCCTGCAGCGGGTGAAATTGAATAGGTCCACAAATTGGGTTCGTTTAAGGCATAAGGCAAAAGAAGGGGATGATCTTCTGTTCTGAGTGGACGTAAAAGAACACGTTCATTTTCAAGGGTTAAGCTGGAAGAAAAATCAATCATAAAGTTTTCGTGTTCTATCGGTTATTCATACGAAAATGTATAAAATTCATTAATTTCGCAACTTTATCAGACACCTTATGGGTTTTAAAGAACACAAGCAACTAAATCTTTCAACCACGGCAAAGGAGATCCTAGCCTTTTGGAAGGAAGAAAGCATTTTTGAAAAAAGTATCGAAACGCGTGAAGGGCAGCCCCCGTATGTCTTTTTCGAAGGTCCTCCATCGGCCAACGGCATGCCTGGAATTCACCATGTTATGGCGCGTTCCATCAAAGATATTTTTTGCCGATACAAAACCCAAAAGGGATTTCAAGTAAAACGAAAAGCCGGTTGGGATACCCATGGCTTGCCTGTAGAATTAGGCGTAGAAAAAGAATTGGGCATTACAAAAGATGAAATTGGCAAAAGCATTAGCATAGACGAATACAATGACGCTTGCCGAAAAGCTGTAATGCGCTATACCGATGTCTGGGGGCAACTGACCCAACAAATGGGCTATTGGGTAGACATGGACGACCCCTATATTACCTACACCTCTAAATACATAGAAAGCGTTTGGTGGCTCTTGCAGCAGATTTATGACAAAGGATTAATCTACAAGGGGTATACCATTCAACCTTATTCTCCAAAAGCAGGGACAGGACTCAGTTCCCACGAATTAAATCAGCCAGGAACCTATCAAGATGTAACAGACACAACCGTAACAGCGCAGTTCAAAACTTTAACTGAAAGTTTACCGCAAGCAATTCAATCGGATCAAGACTTGTACATTTTGGCTTGGACTACCACTCCGTGGACGCTTCCATCCAATACTGCGTTGACTGTAGGGAAAAATATAGTGTATGTAGTAATCCATACCTACAACCAATACACCCACTTGCCTATACAGGTGCTGCTGGCCAAAGCTTTGATCGGGAAACAATTTACAGGGAAATACTCTGAAGTTGACCAGGCTGACGATTTAAAAGGATATCAAGCCGGGGATAAAAAAATTCCATTTTTTGTTGGACAGGAAATCAAAGGAGCCGAATTGGTTGGCATCCGGTATACACAATTGTGGGAAGGAGCACCACAACCCCTAGAGAATCCTGAGAACGCTTTCCGTGTCATTTCTGGAGATTTTGTTACCACAGAAGATGGAACTGGAATTGTACACACAGCGCCTACTTTTGGTGCAGACGATGCCCAAGTCGCCAAAGAAGCGCAACCGCCTGTACCCCCTTTGTTGGTAAAAGATAAATACGACAACGATGTTCCCTTGGTAGATTTACAAGGAAAATTTGTTGCTACTCTTCCAGAAATCGGAGGAAAATATGTTAAAAATGCCTATTATCCTGAAGGGGAAGCCCCAGAAAAATCCGTAGATGTAGAAATTGCCATTCGTTTAAAAGAGGAAAACAAAGCCTTTAAAGTCGAAAAATACGTTCACTCCTATCCAAACTGTTGGCGAACAGATAAACCCATTTTGTACTATCCCTTGGATTCTTGGTTCATTAAAGTTTCTGAGAAAAGAGATACTTTGGTCGACCTCAACAAACAAATCAACTGGAAACCCAAGTCCACCGGAGAAGGTCGTTTTGGGAATTGGCTGGCCAATGCAAATGATTGGAATTTATCGCGTTCTCGTTTCTGGGGAATCCCGTTGCCCATTTGGCGAACCGAAGAAGGTGATGAAACCCGAATCATCGGCTCTGTAAAAGAGTTAAAAGAAGCTATAGAAGCCTCTATTGCTGCTGGGCATATGTCAGACAATCCGCTTCAAAATTTTGTGCCGGATGACTTTTCGGAAGACAACTACAACAACATAGACCTTCACAAGAATAAAGTTGACCCGATCGTATTGACCTCGGCCAATGGAAAACCCATGCACAGAGAATCTGACTTGATCGACGTTTGGTTTGACTCGGGTGCCATGCCGTATGCACAATGGCACTACCCTTTTGAAAATAAAGAAAAAATAGATCAGAACACCTCTTTCCCAGCAGACTATATTGCCGAAGGGGTTGACCAAACAAGGGGTTGGTTTTATACCCTTCATGCCATTGCTGGCTTGGTTTTCGATTCCATTGCATATAAAAATGTTGTTTCCAACGGCTTGGTACTTGATAAAAACGGACAAAAAATGTCCAAACGTCTTGGGAATGCTGTAGATCCTTTTCAAACCCTTGACAAATACGGTGCAGATGCCACCCGCTGGTATATGATTTCAAACGCTAATCCCTGGGACAATCTGAAATTTGACATTGATGGGATTGGAGAAGTTTCTAGAAAATTTTTTGGTACCCTACACAACACCTATTCCTTTTTTAGTTTGTATGCCAATATTGATGGTTTTACTTACCAAGAAAATGAGATTCCACTAGCAGAGCGCTCTGAAATGGATCAGTGGATCCTTTCTGAACTGAATCGCTTAATACAAACTGTGGACGCTGCTTACAATGACTATGAACCGACCAAAGCTGCAAGAGCAATTTCTGAGTTTGTCCAAGAAATTTTAAGCAATTGGTACGTGCGTTTGTCCAGAAGAAGATTTTGGAAAGGCGACTACCAAAAAGATAAAATTGCAGCCTATCAAACCTTGTTTGAATGTTTGTTGTCTACTGCAAAATTGATGGCCCCCATTGCTCCTTTTTATGCGGACCAACTCTACCGTGATTTGTGTAGTGCCACAAAAGTTGAAGCCTATGCATCTGTTCACTTGTCAGATTTTCCTGTAGCGAAAAGTGAAGTCCGACAAGCGGAATTGGAAGATCAAATGCAAAAAGCCCGTACCATAGCATCCTTAGCGTTATCGTTGCGTAAAAAAGAACAAATCAAGGTCAGACAGCCCCTACAAAAAATCATGATTCCGGTTCGGAATGCTGCTGAAAAAGAGGCCATTGAAAAAGTTCAATCTCTGATTTTATCAGAACTGAATGTCAAAGAACTTGAATTACTTGACGATGCCAGTGATATCCTAGTAAAAGAAATAAAACCTAATTTTAAAACCCTTGGGCCGCGTTTTGGAAAAAACATGAAAGCTGTCGTTGGTGCAATTCATCAATTAAACGAAGACCAACTGAAGGCGCTGGAAAATGAAACTTCTATTTCCATAACCCTTGAAGGGGAAACCGTAGAATTACTTCCAACCGATGTAATCATCCAATCCAAAGACATCGAAGGATGGTTGGTAGCCAACGGAAATGGTATTACTGTTGCATTGGACATACAAATCAGTCCAGAATTAAAAGAAGAAGGCCTTGCTAGAGAATTCATCAATCGCATTCAAAATCTCCGTAAAGATGCTGGCTTAGAAGTGACAGATAAGGTAATTATAATATACACCCACAATGAAATTTTAGAAAAAGTACTTCAAAGTTTCGGAGAATATATTAAATTGGAAACTTTAAGCGAGGAAATCCAGATTGCAAAAGGAGATGAAAAGGACGGAGTCTTCGTAGAATTTGACGGAATAGAAACCAAAATATTACTTAAAAAAGCGTAAGATGGGAGCCGTAATTAAAAACCGATATTCCGATAAGGATTTAGAAGATTTTAGAGTACTTATCGAAGAAAAAATTGAAAAGGCGTACGAGGACCTCAACCTATTGAAGAGTTCATACATGAACGATGGCAACAATGGAACGGAAGACACTTCACCGACGTTTAAAGCGTTTGAAGAAGGATCTGAAACCATGTCCAAAGAGGCCAATACACAACTGGCCCTTCGACAAGAAAAATTTATTAGAGATTTAAAAAATGCCCTCATACGAATTGAAAATAAAACCTATGGGGTGTGTCGAGTAACAGGGAAACTCATCCAAAAACAACGCCTATTGCTTGTTCCACATGCTACCCTAAGCATAGAGGCCAAAAACATGCAAAAATAAAAGGACACCTCCTACCCTTTCTCTTTTTATCTTCCTGCCTTATTTGGGGCCAAAACCTTAGATGGGAAAATTGGGAATCCAATACCGTTTCACAACTTGAACTTCATTTGCCTTTTGCCAGTAAAATTTCAATCACTACTTCAAAAGCCCCCCAAATCCAAGTGCACTATAGATCTGAAGGTGAATACAGAAACGATTATTTGCTAAAAAAACAATGGGAGGAAAATCGATTAATTGTCAAAGAAATCCCCACACCACAACGACCTTTTCACAATGATAAACTCAGTGCTCATAAGGTTGTGGCAACACAAATTGATTTGATTCTGCCTGAACGATTATCCTTACAATTGTTTGCAAACGAAGCCCAACTTTTTTGGAAGGGCAACCACCCTGACATCCGTCTAGAATTGACACATGGGAAAGCAGTAATCCATGCGGAGTACCTTCAAGGAAAGATAAAAACATCCAAAGCGGATGTAGATGTTTTTGGGGTAAATGGAAAAGTGAAAATAGAATGCAACAGTGGACGGTGTACTAATTTTCATGCCCAGGAAAAAAACAAGACGCTAGAAATTAGCAGTCGACAAGGAAACATAACCTTATTTCCAAGTTAAAATAATTACTTTTGCCCCATGAAAAGATATTTTCCTGCTTTAAATACCCGCAATGCGATCCTCTTGATTCTCTTTGTTCTGTTTATAGACCAGGCATCTAAGATTTACATCAAGCTTCATTATCCCTTATCGGTTTTCGGTCAAGCGGCCATTTTGGACTGGGGGGTTTTTAAAATTCTTTTTATTGAAAACAAAGGAATGGCCTGGGGCACGAAGTTTAACGACATTTTGCCTTTTATATCCGAAGAAGTTGCTAAACTTTTATTGACGCTTTTCAGAATCGTAGCAATCGGATTTTTGGGGTATTGGCTCAGGGGAATTTTACGCTCTTCTTCTCCTTACCTTTTACGCCTAGCCCTTTGTTTAATCTTTGCAGGAGCTATCGGAAACTTAATCGATTCTATTTTTTATGGAATCCTATTTTCACACAGCTATGGACAAGTGGCTCAATTCTTGCCCGAAGAAGGCTATGCGGGGCTCTTTTATGGCCATGTCGTTGACATGTTACAGTTCCCTTTAGCCTCCTGGGTTTGGCCAGAATGGCTTCCTCTTATTGGAGGAAAAAACTATACTTTTTTTGAGTATGTTTTTAACATTGCCGACAGTGCCATTTCAATAGGTGTAGGGATTTTATTGTTGTTCAACAAACAGATTTTTGGTCAGAAAGAATAAATCTTCTCTGGGGTAACAACAAAATCTAAGGGAATATCTGTAGCTACTGTGGGTAACTGTTCTTGATGAGCTTCGAAAAAAGACAGTCCAATTTTTATTGTTTCATTTTTACATTCTGCCATAAACCGATCATAATAACCTTTTCCATAGCCTACACGATTCCCTTTTCGATCAAATGCTAGCAAAGGAACAAATACAACCTCGATTTGACTGGGCTGAAGCTCTATTCCATTTTGCGGTTCAGGGATGCCTAAAGCGTTGGGTTTTATCCGTGTTTGATCTGTGAGCAGAATATGGCGTAACCGCCCTTCTTTCTCCATTTTTGGAACAATCACTTCTTTGTCATTCCCATGTAGAAGAGTCAACAATGGTTCTGTATTTACTTCTTTTTGGTGAGCAATGGGAAGGAAAAGATGAAAACTGGAGCAAGAC
>CBFIJA010000027.1:0-20690 GCA_965662875.1 Candidatus Arcticimaribacter sp. | reverse complement strand
AATTGGAATATTCCGCAATCTGTACTCGTTCAAGGGGTAAATGACGCACCACCATTATCGGATGGAAGTCAAACCGCAACGGTTGTGACAGCAGCTGTTCAATCTATGGATACTAATTTTAATCTTTTATCCGATTCGGATGTCCTCGATGTTTCCATTACGAATCAAGACGATGATGCTCCTGGGGTAGTTGTAAGAATGGTAGACAATAATTTTTATACTACAGAAGCCAGCGGGCAAGTTACTGTTCAGTTCGAATTGCTAGCTCAACCCACCGGAGGTGCTAGTGTGATTATTCCTTTATCGCTTTCCGGCGCTTCAGGCGAAGCCCAAATGACGGCTATACAAATTGAAATAACGGCAGCCAACTGGAACCAACCCAGCAACAATCAGATAGTCATTACTGGTCTAGATGATTCATTTATAGATGGCGATCAGCGTTATCGCTTAATTACGGGAGATCCAAGTAGTGCAGATCCCATTCAAGATGGAATGACGGCTACACAGGTAGCGGATGTGAATTTATTTAACCGAGATGACGACCAAGCTGGACTCGTTATTCGCTATCCCGATAGTGTATCTGAAAGTGGATCTTCTACTACCATGGGGGTGCGTTTACAATCTGAAATTGCAAATCCAGTAGTTTTGATTTTGGGGGTTAGCGACTCTTCCGAATTAGGAATATCAACAACCACCTTGTACTATGATGCATCCAATTGGAATTTAGAACAAAACATTCAAATAACCGGGAGAGACGACACCCTTTTGGATGGCGATGTTTTGTCTTCTGTAGTGCTAGCAGTTAGTCCCAGTCAATGTGATTCAAATTACTGTGGTTTAGGGGGGTTGGCTATAGATGTCTTGAACATTGACAATGATTTTGATGTGGACGGTGATGGAGTATTTGACGCGGTAGACAATTGCATTACAACGCCCAATCCCCAGCAAAGTGACATTGATAATGATGGAATCGGGGATGCATGCGATCCGGATCAAGACGGGGATGGGGTGCCAGATGTCCAAGAAATTAATGATGGTACTTCGGTAACAGATCCTTGTTCTTTTGTTTTTGCAAGCATTTCAGGCCCGATCCACAGTCTTGCGGATTGTGATCAAGATGGGGTATTGGACCGTATTGATGAGGACGATGACAACGATGGGTTGCTGGATGCAGTAGAAGGTTTCTTGGATTTTGATGGCGATGGTATTCCCAATACAATTGATTTAGACAGTGATGGGGACGGCTGCAACGATGTAGAAGAAGCAGGGTATACCGACGAAGATTTGGATGGTATTTTAGGGCAAAGTCCTATTCGTGTATCTTCTCAAGGTAGGGTGCTTTCTCAAGGAGGGTATACAACTGTTTTGGATAGCGATAGTGATGGACAAAGCGATTTTCTTCAGATCACTTCTCCCTTAGCGTGGGAGCTTCAGCCCAGTGCAGAAACAGAATTGATGGAAACCCTGATTGCCATAGCTGTAAGCGTTAATGCGCAACAAGACGTACTTTATCAATGGCAAATGCTCCCCCTAAACGGTGGGGAAACAGATTGGGAAAACATTAGAAATGACATCAATTTTTCTGGAGTACAAACTGAAATGCTGCAAATTCAAAATGTTACTGAAGATTTTGAGGGCATTAAATTACGTGCTTTGGCGTATAGTTTAAGCAACGTTTGCGCAGATCCTTTGATCAGTACGGTCACAACATTGGTAGTTACAGCAATTGAAATCCCCAATGCATTTTCTCCAGATGGAGACGGCATTAATGATTTCTGGGAAATTCGAGGTTTGAATTTCCAGTCCAATTATACCCTTACCATCTTCAATAGGTGGGAGGTAAAAGTATACGAGTCTACGAATTATAATAACGATTGGGATGGGACATCCTCTTTAGGAGGATGGTCTTCTGGCGACCAACAGTTGCCAGAAGGAACGTATTTTTATCTATTGCAATTAGAAGATCAGCCTCCGCTAACGGGATATGTTTATATAAAAAGAAGGAACCGATGAAGCGAATAGTAGTGATTTTCTTTATGGGTATTTCCAGTTGGGTTTTTGCACAACAAGAATCCAATTTCAGTCATTATATGTTCAATCATCAGACGCTGAATCCTGGGTATGTGGGTGCAAGGGGGCTGACTACATTTAGTTCAGTTGTCCGTTCACAATGGACCGGTTGGGAAGGCGCTCCTGAAAGCCAAACGTTAACATTCAATTCCTTTGTGCCCAATAAAAACTTAGGCGTCGGCCTCAGTGTAATCAATGATAAAATTGGACCTACACAGGCGACATCTGCGGCTTTGGATCTGGCGTATCATTTGCGTTTAAATAGAGAGAATCATCGGCTTTCGATAGGCATTAAAGTGAGTGCGTTAAATTATTTTTTAAACACCGACTTGATTCAAACAGCTACCCCTAACGATCCTACTTTCACCCTAGATCAAGAAACAGCTTTATTGCCGAATGTTGGTTTTGGCGGCTACTATTACAGTCAGAAATTTTATGCCGGTTTTGCAGTTCCACAACTCTTGGGAGCAGAAGATTTTAATGTTGTCCCCCATTACTATTTGATGACGGGAGGCTTAGTTGTTTTATCCGAAGATCTTCTTTTAAAACCCAGTCTTTTGTTTAAACACACTCAGAACGTTTCGGGGTATGATGCATCACTTTTGGTGTACATCAAAGAAACTTTTTGGGTTGGCGGACAATTTAAAAATGCCTTTAATCCAGAACAACTTTCTGATTTTTCATTTAGTGGATCCAGTTTGATGATTGGAACTTCTATTGGCGAATATTTTCAGTTGGGATATTCCTACGGTTTTGCTGCTACTGCCCTGAATCAAGTCCAAAACACAGCAACGCATGAATTGTTTTTTCGGGTATCTATTGCGCCTAAAATCCAAGCTTTTTTACGTTCACCTCGATTCTTTTAATTTATGAAAACACAACTTAAAATTCTTGTTTTATTTCTTTTGCTTCCAACGATTTTTCTAGGTCAAAATGCCAAAACAGAAGTATGGGGAGATTATTTTTATTTGAATGGGGAATATAAAAAAGCGATTTCTTTTTTTGAATCCTATACCGGAGAAAAATCACTTAGCAGCCGTCGGCATTGGGCCATGGCTTATTTAAAAACAGGGCAAAAAGAAAAAGCGCTATTGACGTATACCCCTGTAGTCAATTCACAAGAAGCTCTAGTAGAAGATTATTACATCTTTGCCGATCTATTGGAAAATCAACCTGAATTGGCAAAAGAATACAGAGAAAAAGCATTTCGCTTGCCCTGGAATGGCCAAAATTCAACTTTGAATGCGTCTCAAAAGAAAGCCATAGATTCTCTTCCTGCTTATGACATTCGAAATCTTGAAGGAAATACTGAGGTCGCCGACTTTGGGATGATTTACCCCATTCGTCCTAACGACTCAAGGGTATTTTTTCTCAGTAAACAAGACATGGAAGACAGAAACAGTAAGGTATTCAAACGGTATACTTCAAAGTATCCCATTTATGATTTTTATCAAGCTGTATTGGACGTAAACACCTTTCAACTAAAAGAAAAAAAGCCCTTGCGGAAATCGGTCAATTCTTATTTTCAAGAAGGGCCTGGTGGGGTAGATCCTATTCGAAATCGTTTGTATTTTACGCAAAGTGCAAAACGATTGGACAAACAAAAGAACGTTCTCTTGAAATTGTATAGCATAGGACTGGATGATTTAGATAAGCAAACCCTCCCCGATCCACTTAATCTTGTTCCACAAATTAATTCTGCCATGCATCCGAGTATTTCTGCGGAGGGCAGGTTCTTGTATTTTGCCAGTGATCTCCCCGGGGGCTATGGCGGTATGGATTTGTATCGCGCCGTTTGGAACGGCGAAAAATTTGAAGGGGCTGAAAATCTAGGTTCGGACATCAATACAGCCGCCGATGAAGTATTTCCGTTCAGTCATCGCAATGGTTTTCTTTTTTATGCAACCAATACAAAAACAGGAGAGGGTAATTTAGAGATCATGATGGCCCACAACAGAATTGAAAACCGATGGGAAAGTTTTCCTTTAAAACAAAATATAAACACGGCAGCAGATGATTTTTTATTTGCCATGGATCCAGCGCAAAATTGGGCGTGGTTCTCGTCCAATCGAGCAGGCGGAAAAGGAGAGGATGATATGTACCTCTTTTCGTTTTCTCCAAAGCTTGAGGGATTATCGGATATCTATCGATATGCCCCTTCTGATACGCTTGTTGTAGCCCTAGAAAATGTGCAAAAAAACGACCGATTTTATGCGTATCAAAACGATCCCTTGCAACGCTTAATGGAACGAGAGGTGGTCTTGGAGGTATTGCCAAAATACGGAACACTAAAACTAAATGCGAATGGAACATTCTGGTATAAAAATCAATCTCCTTTACAACGAAAAGATTCTTTTGCTTACCGGGTCAAGACCGTCAAAGGCGTTTCTCAACCCGTTTGGGTTCAGTTGGAACGCGAGGCGGTAAAAGAACTCCCGGATGCACTTAAGGAGCCGCTATTGCCTATTTATTATGCTTTGGATGGTACGGATGTCTTGGAACAATTTAAGAGCAGGGTTGATGCCGTGGTTGCACTGATGAAAGAATATCCTGATTTAGAAATTGAATTGAGCTCTTATACCGATTGTCGTGGAGCTGCATTATACAATCAGTCCTTATCCGAACGAAGAACACAATCCATCATTCGTTATGTTCAAGAACGAATAAAAAATCCAGAGCGCATTTACGGGAAGGGCTATGGGGAAGCGCTTGCAAATCCTTCTGGAAAGAAAGATTATATGTTGGTGGCCGGTTCCTTCCGTAATCCTGAAAATATAAAAAGGCTCGTATCAAAATTAAACGAACAGGGGTTAAATCCCGAGACGGTTCAGTTGGGAGCATTGACCCGTGTAGTCGTTGCACAGTCGGATCAATACAAGGCGCTTAATGAAATAAAAACAAAACTTGAGCAAGACTCCATTTCAACATGGATAACACAAAGTAACTGTTATCAATTGAGTGAGGCAGAGCATCAAGAATACCGAAAAACAACCTTTACGGTGATTCGGGTTAAAAAGTAAAACGCAGGCTTAAATACGCATTCCTTAAAGGAGCCGCTTCATAATAGCGTCCACCAAAAGCATTGATGCGAACGTTGTCACTGTAGCGGTCGTTCAGTACATTTTGTATTCCCAGCGTAGGGTGTAGATCAAGCCCCATCCATTTGACTTTTTTGGATAGATAAAGGTGCACTACTTCAGCACTGGTTAGACGCACAGCATTGGCGTCTTCAGCAAATAGTTTTCCTCTGTAATACAAGCTTGCTTCTAGACTCCAATTTTTCCCCCAAGTGTAATTTGTGGATAAAAAGCCCTGGTGTTGGGGTATGCCTGGAAGATGATTGCCGTCGAGGCGATTTCCGTCGCTTAAAAAATCCAAATAGCGATAGCGTGCATAGTTATAATTGAAAATTAGGGACCAATTTGAAGTTAAGAACCATTCGCTTTCCAATTCAATCCCTTGGCGTTGAGTACTGCCTGCATTGGTGAAGAATGTTCTTCCTGGGAATGCATCCAATTCATAAGGAATCAAATCGTCTGCCGTCCGAATGGAAAATAAGCTTATGGCGTAGCGGTGCTTATTCCAACGGTGTTCCCATCCCCCTTCAATATTGGTTGCTTTTTGAATGCCTAAGCTACCGTTGAATCCCCCGTTGCCTTGAGGATCTGCAGAGAGCTCAGATAATGTAGGTGTTTCAAAACTTTGACTGAATTGTAAAAAGAGGGATTTCCGATTAGAAACTGCATACCGAATTCCAAACTGTGGATTAAATGCCGGGAGTTGTCTTTCATCAGATTGATTGCCATTGGTTAAAAAGCGGTCTGAAAGTGTCAAAATATTTTGATCATACCGCATTCCAAAATGCACTTTCCATTGTGCTAATTGCGCAAAGCTTCGGAGATACACACTGGCAGAGGAGAACTGTTCCAATTGTTTTAACTGAAGGTTTCCTCGCTCCCCCAAAAGATTTTGGTAACGGCTTCGCTCATCATCTTGTGAGTCTAGGGCATAGCCCAAAAGACTTTTTATGTTCCAGTTTCCAAAACGGTATTCTTTTTGAATGTGTCCTCCCAGACCTGCATAATTACGATTAAGGTCTACCCAACCTCCATTTTCAAAAGGGAGCAAGGCTTCAAAATCACGCGTAGCGATATATGCGTATTGCAACCATTCCAGGGTTTTCCATTTCCCAGTATACGAAAGGCTGGTTTTTATGTGCCTAACCTCTTCATTTGTATTGTAGTCTACATTTCGGCTTCGCGCGCTAGCAGGGGTGTTCTGAAATTCGGTCAACGTCTGTCCTCCGGCATCATAAGCGTATGGACTTAGGGTGGCATTGAATCGAAATTTTAAAGTGTGCTTTTCTCCCAACGGATGAAAAACACTGGCATTGAATAAGGTGTTTTCAAAACCCGAATGTGTTCGGTATCCTTTCCATTTTTGATGCTGAGTATGCACCACCATTTCGGTTTTATCCCAACGGCGCCCTAAGGTCAATTGTTGCGTACGGAAGCCGTACTGCCCTTGCATAAGGTTTAGGTGGGTGAAGTTTTTTTTTACACGATCAAAGGTGTGCAAATGAACAACTCCTCCAGCTGCATTTCCAAAAGCTGTTGCATTGGGACCTTTGATGACTTCTATGCGTTGCAATATTCCGAGCGGTAAGTTGTCCAATTGACCTTGCCCGTCGGGAGTGGTTTCAGGAACTCCATCCACCATGATTTTCACCCCTCTGATTCCAAAAGCGGATCGGGCTCCAAACCCACGAATGGAAATTCGCAAATCTTGGGCAAAGTTTGTCGCATTCGTGCTTACGACTCCGCCTACTTTTAAGAGCGTATTTTGAAGTGAAAGTTGAGGATGCTTTTGTTCAAAAATGTTGATTTCTTTTACTGAAGTGGCTGCGGGGTAATCACGCTTTGATATATTTAATTGTGATGAAATTAATTTCACTTCCTTCAACACTACGGTCTGTAGTGAATCCGTCGGGTTTTGTCCACAGACTTGAAACGATAAAAACAGCAAGAAAAATGAGGAGAGAAGTGCAGGGGAATTAAGATTTAATGCTCTCATAATCAATGTTTTAATCAAAAAAAGCCCTCAGAAAAATCTGAGGACTTTTAACCATAAACCAATTCATTTGTGTAGAATTGATAATACAAAAATACACCAAACTTTACAATTTTTAAAAGGAATTAAGCTTTTTATGCGAATCTTTAAACAAAACTTATCAACAATTCCTTTTAAGTCTCATTGATATACAAGTATCCTTAAACATCTTGTAAAATTTTGAATGGCAACTGTTTAATCTTTGTTTATGAAGGGAAGCGGTCTCCTATTTATTTTATTTTAAGTAAAAATAATTTATTGCAGCTAGGGTGTAGGCAGAATAAAGCTTTTTTATTGTTTATAGTTGCCTCTTGTATTTTTAACGGGAGCGGTATGCATTCTTCCATATTGTTCTAGAATGCGCCAAACCAAACATGGCCCAACCAAATCCGATTGCTTAGCGATCTGAAGTATTTCTTCTGTTCCCCATGAAGCAAGCATCAGATGATTCCAAAAATAAAAACTCCTTGATTGCTCAAGGAGTTTCTTAGTAGCGGGAGCAGGACTCGAACCTGCGACCTTCGGGTTATGAGCCCGACGAGCTACCTACTGCTCTATCCCGCGTTGTGGATTGCAAATATACAAACAAAAAGTTCCCCTCCCAACAAATTCGTCACTTCTTACGTACCTTTGTTTTATGAAAGCAGTACATAAATCTGGGTTTGTATCTATAGTAGGAAATCCCAATGTTGGTAAATCTACGCTCATGAATGCTTGGGTAGGGGAACGTCTTTCCATCATTACCCCCAAAGCGCAAACAACACGTCACCGTATTTTAGGTATCCTTAACCACGAAGACTATCAATTGGTTTTGTCAGACACCCCCGGTGTCATTGCTCCCAGTTATGAAATGCAGAACGCCATGATGGATTTTGTCAAAACCGCTTTGGAAGATGCAGACATCATTATTTATATGCTAGAGATTGGGGAAAAGAAAATGAAGGATGAGCGTTTGTTTGAAAAAATCAAAAATTTAGCTGTACCTCAATTGGTTTTAATCAATAAAATAGATGTTTCCAACCAGGAGCAATTGGATGAGGCAGTGGCACTTTGGACCACCCAATTGCCCAAAGCCAAAGTGTTCCCTATTTCTGCAAAAACAGGATTTTCGGTTCAGGCGGTTTTGGATTATGTTATCGATTTACTCCCCGAAGGTCCAGCGTATTTTCCAAAGGATCAGCTTACCGATAAATCAGAGCGTTTTTTTGTAAACGAAGCGATACGGGAACAGATATTACAGCATTACGATAAAGAAATCCCTTATGCTGTTGAGGTTGTTACTGAGGAGTTTAAGGAAAGTGAAAAAATCATTAAAATTAGAGGGTTAATTTTAGTAGAGCGCGAAACCCAAAAAGGAATTCTTATTGGGCATAAAGGCAGTGCTCTAAAAAAAGTAGGTGTAGGAGCAAGAAAAAAGCTTCAGAAATTCTTTGAAAAGAAAATTCACTTAGCGCTGTATGTAAAAGTTAATAAAGATTGGCGAAGCAAAGAAAGAGAACTCAAACGTTTCGGATACAAACACTAAGAATCCTCTTAAAAAGCCTATTTTTGCACAAAACAAAAACACTATGAGTGCTATTGTCGCCATCGTAGGTAGACCCAATGTAGGGAAATCCACTTTTTTTAACCGCATGATTCAAAAGCGTGAAGCCATTGTAGACGCTGTCAGCGGTGTCACCCGAGATCGGCATTACGGCAAAACAGATTGGAATGGGGTAGAATTCTCTCTGATTGATACCGGGGGATATGTAGTTGGAAGTGAAGATGTTTTTGAAAAAGAAATCGACAAACAAGTAGAATTGGCCATAGAAGAAGCCGATGCTATTGTTTTTATGGTAGAAGTAGAATCGGGGATGTTGGGCATGGATGAAGAGGTGGCCCAGCTTCTAAGAAAGTCAAAAAAGCCTGTATTACTTGCGGTAAACAAAGTAGACAACGCGATGCGACAAGACGATGCTGTTGAATTTTACAGTCTAGGTTTTGATAAAATTTACCCTATTTCGGGAATCAACGGTGGGGGGACTGGAGAACTTCTAGATGATCTTGTAAAGGTGCTTCCAGAAGATACTGGAAAAGAAGACACAAGCTTACCTCGCTTTGCCGTTGTAGGACGACCTAATGCTGGAAAATCATCATTTATAAATGCACTAATTGGCGAAGACCGATACATCGTTACGGACATTGCCGGAACCACACGTGACAGTATAGACACCCCTTACAATCGTTTTGGGTTTGAGTTTAACTTGGTCGATACCGCTGGCATCAGAAGAAAATCGAAAGTCAAAGAAGACATTGAATTTTATTCTGTTATGCGTTCTGTTCGCGCTATAGAACATTGTGATGTTGTTTTATTGGTGGTAGACGCTACGCGTGGTTTTGATGGACAAGTGCAAAATATTTTTTGGCTAGCTCACAGAAATAATAAGGGAATAGTCATTTTAGTAAACAAGTGGGATTTGGTTGAAAAAGACCATAAAACGCCTAAGGCATTTGAGGAAGCCATCAAAAAAGAAACGGCTCCTTTTGTAGATGTTCCTGTGGTTTTTATATCTGCTATGACCAAACAAAGAATTTTCAAGGCCATAGAAACGGCAGTTCAGGTATACAACAACCGTTCTTTTTCTATTCCTACCCGAAAATTAAACGATGCCTTTTTACCCATTATCGAACGAACTCCCCCGCCGGCCTACAAAGGGAAACACGTAAAAATTAAATTCTGTACACAGCTGCCGTCCTCGTTTCCGCAGTTTGCTTTTTTCTGTAATTTACCCCAGTATGTAAAAGATCCGTACAAGCGTTTCCTAGAAAATCAATTGAGAGAACTGTTCGATTTGAACGGCGTACCGATCAATATATTCTTTCGAAAAAAATAATTATAGGTTGTCGCGTAAGCGTTCCAATTCTAGCTTAATGGTTTCAAGTTTTTTGAGAAGCGCCAGTTTACTTTCCGCCTTGTTTTTATTGGTGCGTAAATAATTTTTCGCCCCCTCAATAGTCATCCCTTTTTCTTTCACCAAATGATAGATAAGCTCTAAAACTTCAATGTCTTTTGGTGTGAATTTTCGGATGCCACTGCTTTTCTTTTTGGGTTGAATTTGTTTGAACTCTTTTTCCCAAAAACGGAGCAAGGAAGTATTGACCTGAAAAGCCTTGGCGACTTCACCAATGGAGTAGTAGCGCTTTTCGGTCAGATCTACTTTCATAAGCTTAATCTAAGGATTGGTTCTCTTGTGCCGCCTGTTGAATCAAGGCATCAAATTCTTCTTTTGACAAGTTGCCATAATAGAAGTTCAGGGGGTTTATTTTCACCCCGTCTTTCAAGATTTCGTAGTGCAAGTGCGGGGCTACAGAACGTCCAGTATTCCCGACATAGCCAATAATTTCTCCGCGTTTAACTTTTTGGCGACGTTTTACATTGTACTTGTTCAAGTGGGCATAAAGGCTGACGTAACCAAACCCATGGTCTATGCGTATGTGTCTCCCATAGCCAGAAGCTCTATTGTCCGCTCGTTTTACTACGCCATCACCTGTAGCATAGACAGGCGTTCCTCTTTTGGCAGAGAAGTCCATGCCTTTGTGCTTGCGTCGTTTTTTAGTAAAAGGATCTATCCGCCATCCAAAACCAGAAGCCATCCGTTTCAAATCTTCGTTTCTTACGGGCTGTATAGAAGGAATAGCTGCTAAAAAACTCTCTTTGTTTTCTGCCAGTTGTTGAATTTCTTCTAATGATTTAGACTGCACCACTAACATTTTAGAAAGGATATCCAACTGTTTGGTGGTTTCTATGATTTGTTCGGAATTGCCAAAACCTTCAAGTTTTTTATAACGATTAACCCCTCCGAATCCAGCGCGACGCTGTTCCTCTGGGATAGGATTGGCCTCAAAATAAGCCCGGTAAATATTGTTGTCTCGAGTTTCGATTTCTGCCAACACTTTTTGCATTTGCTCTACTCTTTGGTTGAGTATATCAAACTGAAACTCATAATTTTTTAGCTCGCGTTCTTGTAGAAGTTCTTTGGGGGTATTCACAAATTCTGTGCTCAACAAACCGAAAAGAACCAAAACTCCAAACAGAAAGGAGGAAAGTAAAAACAAAAGAAAATTAGAAATCTTTAGTGATTTTCCAGAAGCAAGGGGTCGATAAGAAAGGGTTTCAGGATCGTAGTAATATTTAACCTTTGCCATAAACGGTTTTCTTATAATTTTTGCTTTCTTTTGCAATCGAAACACAAAAGATACACAAATATAATAATTTTGTATCGAATGGAGTTATAATCGTCTTTGCCAATGAAAGCTGCAGAAGTAAGAAGTAAATTTTTAGCCTTTTTTGAAGAGAAAAAACACCAAATTGTGCCTTCCGCACCCATGGTGATAAAAGATGATCCTACGTTATTGTTTACCAATGCGGGGATGAATCAATTCAAAGAATATTTTCTTGGAAACGCAATTCCCAAAAATGTCCGTATCGCCGATACCCAAAAGTGTTTACGCGTATCGGGGAAACACAACGATCTTGAAGAAGTTGGGATAGACACTTATCACCACACTTTTTTTGAAATGCTTGGGAATTGGAGTTTTGGCGATTACTTCAAGAAGGAAGCCATTGCCTGGGCTTGGGAGCTGTTAACCGAAGTGTACAAAATAGATCCCACAATATTATACGTTACAATTTTTGAAGGACACAAAGGTGAAGGGTTAGACCGCGATACAGAAGCCTATAATTTTTGGAAGGAAATCATTCCGGAAGACCGGATTTTACTGGGAAATAAAAAAGATAATTTCTGGGAAATGGGCGATCAAGGGCCTTGTGGACCTTGTTCTGAAATCCATATCGACATACGTTCAGCGGAAGATAAGAAAGCGGTTCCAGGAAAAGACTTGGTCAATCAAGATCACCCACAAGTCGTAGAGGTATGGAACTTGGTTTTCATGGAATTTAATCGTAAAGCCGACGGAAGTTTAGAAAAGTTACCGCAGCAGCATGTAGATACAGGAATGGGCTTTGAGCGTTTGTGTATGGTGCTTCAAGGGGTGCAATCCAATTACGATACCGATGTATTTACCCCCTTGATCCGTGAAATTGAAACCCTCACGCATAGCGAATATGGAAAAACAGAAACCACTGACCGTGCCATCCGCGTTATTGCAGATCACCTGAGAACGGTTTACTTTGCTATTGCAGACGGCCAACTGCCCAGCAATACAGGGGCAGGCTATGTCATCCGAAGAATATTGCGCAGAGCCATTCGATACGGCTTTACCTTCTTAAACCAAAAAGAACCTTTTATTCACCTTTTGGTAGACACGCTTGCTCAGCAAATGGGAACCGCATTCCCAGAGTTAAAGAAAGAGCAAAAATTAGCGTTTAATGTCATTCGAGAAGAAGAAAGTTCATTCTTAAAAACCTTGGATCAAGGCTTGGTTTTATTGGATTCAATCCTAAAAAATAGTTCAGGGCAAAATTTAGACGGAAATAAAGCCTTTGAGCTTTATGACACCTATGGTTTTCCTTTTGACCTTACGGCCTTAATTGCCAGTGAACGTGGCGTAACGGTAGACGAAGAAGGTTTTAATAAAGCCATGCAAGAACAAAAAAACCGATCGCGAGCTGCGGCAGTATCCAAAGCCGGAGATTGGAATGTTTTGCAACAGGACGAAGTTGAAGAATTTGTTGGCTACGATCAGCTCAATACAACGGTAAAAATTACGCGTTACCGAAAAATGAATACAGCCAAAGAAGGTGATTTTTACCAATTGGTCTTTAATCTTACTCCCTTTTATCCTGAAGGAGGAGGACAAGTTGGGGACAAGGGGTACCTAGAATCTGCCAACGGAGATATTTATTACATCACAGATACCAAACGTGAAAATAACCTGATCATCCATCAAACAAAAACATTGCCTGCCCGTATAGAAGAAAGCTTTAGCGCTGTAGTGGATGAAAAACAACGTCAACGCACCTCC
Source organism: Candidatus Arcticimaribacter sp. (assembly GCA_965662875.1). Taxonomy (GTDB): domain Bacteria; phylum Bacteroidota; class Bacteroidia; order Flavobacteriales; family Flavobacteriaceae; genus Arcticimaribacter. The sequence continues at coordinate 7,547 of CBFIJA010000027.1, read as the reverse complement.
TGTAATCATACGGCTACGCATTTATTGCACCAGGCATTGCGTTCTGTTTTGGGAGAGCATGTAGCCCAAAAAGGGTCCATGGTACACTCCGGAATGTTCCGTTTTGACTTTTCCCATTTTGCCAAGCTAACCCTTGAAGAATTAACAGAGGTAGAACAGTTTGTCAATGCACGTATAAAAGAACAAATCGCTCTAGAAGAGCAACGCACAATGCCTTACCAACAGGCGATAGAAGAAGGAGCTATGGCTCTTTTTGGTGAAAAATATGGGGATACTGTACGGTCCATTCGTTTTGGTAAATCCATGGAATTGTGTGGCGGTACACACGTCCAAAACACGCAAGAAATATGGCATTTTAAGATTACATCAGAAGCTGCAGTGGCTTCTGGAATAAGAAGAATAGAAGCCATAACAGGGGATGCAGCAAAAGCGTATTTTGAAGAACAAACCGCCCTTTTAGAGCAAGTTAGCGCAGTACTGAACAAACCGCAGGACCCTTTAAAAGCCATTGCCACCTTACAGCAAGAAAATCATAGCTTGAAAAAATCTCTTGAAGCCCTAACCAAATTACAGGTAAAAGCGGTAGAGGCAGAATTGGAGGCGAAAATCATTTCACACGACGCATTGGCCTTGTTAACGGCTGAGGTAGATTTGGATGGCGGCGCCATTAAAGATGTTCTTTTCTCACTCGGTCAGAAGCACGAAAATCTATTTGCAGTCCTTGGAGCACGTATGGGTCAAAAAGCAGTGTTGAGTTGTTATATTTCTAAAGCTGTTGTGGCAGAAAAAGAATACCATGCGGGCCAAGTCGTCAAGACCCTAGGGAAATACATCCAAGGGGGCGGGGGAGGACAAGCCTTCTTCGCAACAGCAGGAGGAAAAAATCCAGAAGGTATTGCTAAAGCCCTAGAAGAAGTAAAATCACTTCTTTAAACTTCACGGTCCACTAAATCTGTAACCACATAATAGCGAGGATCATCTACAGAGGCTTCAATGGCCTGTTCAAACGAAGGATTGGCCTTTAGCAATAAGGTTTTGCATTCCGGACTCAAATGTGTGAGTCGGATTTGCTTTCCCCTTTTCAGGTATTTTTCAATCAGATTTTGAAGCGCTTCTATCCCGGAATGATCGGATACTCGAGATTCTATAAAGTCAATCTCAACTTTGTCCGGATCATTGTTGAGGTCAAACTTGGCATTAAAATTTTGGATGGATCCAAAGAAAAGAGGCCCCCAAATTTCATATACTTTTGTGCCGTCTTCTTTGATGCTTTTTCTAGCACGAATCATGGTGGCGTTTTCCCAAGCAAACACCAATGCTGCGATGATTACACCCACCAAAACTGCAACAGCCAGATCTTCTAAAACAGTTACGGTAGACACCACAATCAATATAAAAGCGTCTTTGCGTGGAATTTTTCTTAAAATGCGAAAGCTACTCCAAGCAAAAGTTCCAATAACGACCATAAACATTACTCCTACCAGAGCCGCTATGGGAATTTGTTCAATGACGCTGGCTCCAAACAGCACAAATAGCAGTAAGGCTATCGCAGCGACAATTCCAGAGAGTCTTCCTCTTCCACCCGAATTTACATTGATGATAGACTGCCCGATCATGGCGCAGCCGCCCATGCCTCCGAAGAGACCATTGATAATATTGGCGGTTCCTTGAGCAATACATTCTCTATTTCCGCTACCACGGCTTTCCGTGATTTCATCGATTAAGTTTAGGGTCATTAGTGATTCAATCAGGCCTACAGCAGCCAAGATAAAGGCTGTAGAAAAAATCAACCCCCAATGCCCCTCTAGGGTAGGCAAGAAACTGGTCAATGCGCTTTGAAATTCTGGCAAACTACCTTGCAAACCTGTTCCCCCACCATCGCGAATAAAAGAACCTACTGTGCTTACCTCTAGACCACCAAAGATGGTGATCAATGCTACGGCAATAATGGCAAACAATGCTGAGGGTATTTTTGTCGTCAGCTTGGGTAAAAAGTACATGATGAACATGGTTAATCCTACTAAAGCCAGCATGGTGTAAAGGCTTGTGCCCTGCATCCAAACACTTTCTCCTTGTACAGTGGTTTTGAATAAACCCAACTGAGAAATAAAAATAACAATGGCAAGACCGTTTACAAACCCCATCATTACGGGATGTGGAATCAAACGCACAAATTTTCCCAAACGGAAAAGTCCAGCACTGATTTGAATTGCACCTACAATCAAAAGGGTGATAAACAACCAGTACAACCCAAGGTTTTCAATGGGACTCCCAAGCGCAAGCCCTACATCGTTTCCTTTTTTGATCATGTGTACCATCACCACGGCCATTGCACCTGTAGCTCCCGAAATCATCCCCGGACGTCCGCCAATAACCGCTGTGACTAAGCCCATCATAAACGCACCGTATAAACCCACTAAAGGATCAATGCCGGCGATAAAAGCAAAGGCAATTGCCTCAGGGACAAGGGCCAAAGCGACCGTTAAACCAGATAAAATATCGTTTTTAGGGTTGGGGCTGAGTCGTGCTAAATAGTGTGTCAAAGGTCTTGATTTTGAAAGGGGCAAAGGTAGGCTTTCTAAACCGAATTAACACGACGATAGATCGATAGTTGCTGCTTTGCTTATTCCCCTACTTCGGGTGGGTAATTTTTTAGGATTTCCGCTACAAAAACACCAATACGTTCGTCTCTGTTTTTGGTAGTTTCACTGATGTTTCCTTTCCCTTTTCCTTGCCACACCAAACGTTTGGTTTTGGCATCGATTAGGTCGATATACAATTCTCCTTGGGTATAGGTGCTGATGCTGTTAAAGCGAGGTTGAAAAAACCAAGGGTTCCACCCCCAAAAACCATAGCCGTAATTTCCATTGTCAATGACCACTCTGTCTTTAGAATCTACTGCGATATTGACCAATAAATCCGGCTGTTGAGAGAGGGTAAGGGATTTCATTGACATTTCTTTTTCAATGGATTTCAAAATTCGCCTTTTATCTAAATCAGAAATATCAACATCTTCTATACCCGGTTTAAAAAAGGCATAGCTGCTGTAGTTATTAAATGCGACTTCCCGGTCGAAATCCATGAAGACTTTAACTGGAGAACAGCTTAGTAGTGCTCCGAAAACAGTGAATAAAATAAATTTTTTCATACACGATTTAGTTATGGTTATGACATAATATTATCAAAAGTCATGCCTTATTTTTTTTAAAGCCATAGGGGCAATGTCTGCAACCGCTTTGGCAACAGTACCCTCTTTTGAGGTGATACTGTTCTGTAAAGACTTTGTATCCTTCCTCAGATAAATAATAATCTCCTTCTTCCAATTTATTTTCTCCTAACATGATATCTTTAGCCTTGAAGATAAAAATCAATGCTTTTAGCCCAAGATACTACAATTCCCAATCAATTTGTTACCGAATTGGACGGGATTTCCATCACCCTAAAGCGAGAGGATTTATGGGATCCTTGGGTTGGGGGGAATAAATTCCGGAAGTTAAACTATAATATAGAACAGGCTGTAAAGGAAGAAGCAGAGTACATTCTGACCTTTGGTGGCGCCTATTCAAATCATCTAGTGGCTACTGCTGTAGCTGGGAAACGCTGCGGATTTAAAACGATAGGCGTGGTACGCGGTGAAGAATTAGCCCATAAAAACAGAAATCCAAGTTTATCGTTTTGCGAAGCACAGGGAATGCACTTGATGTTTATATCCAGGACGCAGTACAGTCAAAAAGAGAAGGCTGAAGTAGTTCAAGAATTTTGTAAAAACCGTTCTGTTTATGTGTTGCCAGAAGGCGGAACCAATGCTTTGGCGATTAAAGGCTGTGCAGAAATTTTAACCCCCGAGGACAAAATCTTTGATACCATATGCACTGCTGTTGGGACAGGCGGTACTTTTTTGGGACTCAGCCAATCCATATTTCCACATCAGTATTTATTGGGTTGGAGCAGTATAATGGATGACAAAGTTGAAGCACTTATTCAGCAAGAAATCGCCCTGGATGCCGCGCAATGGAAACTAATTTACGACACACAAGCTGGTGGCTATGGAAAAGCAACGGATGAATTGATTCATTTCATTAACGCGTTTCAGCATAAGTACAAAATTCTTCTTGATCCAATCTATACAGGAAAGCTCCTTTTTGGTATTTTTACATTCATTAAAAGCAAGCAATGGAAATGGGGCAAACATCTTTTGATACTACATACAGGGGGGCTGCAAAGCATAAAAGGACTCAATGCAAAACATCAAAACTCCAATCGCCCATGCATCCTCGTATAGCTCGTATTTTTCTCTTCTTGGGGATTTTATTTCTGTGCAGTTGTAGTGTGACTAAAAGTGTTCGTAAAAAAAACACCCCCCAACCCCCCACAACTTCGGTTAAGACCAAAAAAATCAAAACCGTTCCGGTAAATCCAGCTCCGCAGCCCGTAAAGAAAACATTGACTACTGCGGAAAAAGTAAATCAATATTTACTTCAATTTGGGCCGGTTGCCCAAGCAGAAATGAAAACCTTTAAAATTCCAGCCAGCATAACCCTTGCACAAGGCCTTTTAGAATCTGGATTTGGAGAAGGGCGTTTGGCGGTAGAAGGAAACAATCACTTTGGAATCAAGTGCCATAAAAACTGGTCGGGAAAACGTATTTATCACGATGACGACGAGAAGGGAGAGTGTTTTAGAGTATACAAAGACGCAGCTACTTCTTATCGCGATCATTCTCTTTTTTTAAGTGAGCGTCAACGTTATGCTTTCTTATTTGATTTAAATCCCAAAAACTATAAAGCTTGGGCAAAGGGATTGAAGAAAGCAGGGTATGCTACAGATCCAAAATATCCAGATAAATTGATTCGTTTGATCGAGCGCTTTGAACTCGATCGCTATGATGGAAAAAAAGAGGTTGTCCTTGCCCCCTTACCCGATCCAAAAGAAATGCCTGAATCAACAGATGTTTATTATGTTAAAAAAGGAGACACCCTGTATTCGATTGCTAAAAAACTCCAGGTTCCTGTGGCGGATCTCAGAAAAAAAAATAGTCTAAAAGACAACACAATATATATAGGGCAAGCCTTACATTTGCCGCAATAAAAAAAGACATGAAATATCAACGTAGTAGTGCATTGTTTGCAGCAGCGCAGAAGGTAATTCCAGGGGGTGTAAACTCGCCTGTACGTGCGTTTAAAGCTGTTGGTGGTACCCCTGTTTTTGTTGAAAAAGCAAAGGGTGCTTATTTGTATGATGAAGATGGAAATCGTTTGATAGATTACATTTCTAGCTGGGGACCTATGATATTAGGTCATGCAGAAGAAAATGTCATAGATGCCATAACTTCTCAAGCCAAAAAAGGAACCTCCTACGGGATGCCCACTGCACTAGAAACAGAGATTGCAGCTTTGGCCATTGGTATGGTACCCAATATCGACAAGATTCGTTTTGTGAATTCCGGAACGGAAGCTTGTATGAGTGCTGTTCGTCTTGCGCGCGGGTTCACAAAAAGAGAAAAAATCATAAAATTTGCAGGTTGTTATCACGGGCATTCAGATGCTTTTTTAATCCAAGCTGGAAGTGGTGCAGTTACCTTTGGGGCCCCCAACAGTCCTGGGGTAACACAAGGAACTGCAAAAGACACATTGTTGGCAAATTATAATGACTTGGATGGCGTTCAAGCCCTTTTTGAAGAACATCAAGAAGGCATTGCAGCCATCATTATAGAACCGGTAGCAGGGAATATGGGATGTGTGATTCCTGAAGATGGATTTTTAGAAGGTTTACGGGTTTTATGCAATCAGTACGGTGCATTGTTGATTTTTGATGAGGTCATGACAGGCTTCAGATTAGCATTAGGTGGTGCTCAAGAACGCTTAGGAGTTGACGCAGACATTGTTACTTTTGGAAAAGTAATTGGTGGAGGTTTACCCGTAGGGGCTTTTGCTGCAAGAGCTGAAATCATGTCACACTTGGCGCCCGAGGGCCCAGTCTATCAAGCGGGTACCTTAAGTGGCAACCCCTTGGCGATGATGGCGGGTATAACCACTTTAAAAATGCTACAAGAGGACAAAGCCTTATTCACTCGCCTCGACGGAAAGACCGAATCCTTGCACATGGGGATGAAAGCTTTGATTGAAGAAAAAGGAATGCCGCATCAATTCAATCGAATGGGGTCTATGCTGTCCCTGCATTTTACGGATACTCCGGTGACCGACTTCACTTCGGCAGCCTTGGGGAACAACGATCAATTCAAAGCCTATTTTCATGGCATGTTAGATCGTGGAGTTTATTTACCCCCCAGTGCTTTTGAGAGTTATTTTCTCAATGATGCCTTGTCTGAAAAAGACATTGATTTTACCCTGGAGGCATTTTCAGACTGGCTAAAGACGCTTTAAGGGTTTTAAAAGCCGAGCTTTGTTTTTAGTTTAAAATAACCCATAGCCCGTCCTCATTTTTCTCCACTTTTGTAAGGCCTTTTTTGGAGAGGCCCTTAAGGGAAACGTCCCATTTTTTATTACTCAACCCTGCTTGCTCTTTTAAGCTTGCTAAAAGAATGGGACTGGATTTTTTGAGTAAGTTATGAATGACTTTTTCTTCTTCAGTCAATTCAACAGCTTTCTTCTCAGGGCGCATTTGTGGAAAGAAAAGCACTTCTTGAATGGAACTGTTGTTGGTCATCAACATCACCAAACGGTCAATTCCGATTCCTATTCCAGAAGTAGGAGGCATCCCGTACTCCAATGCACGTAAAAAGTCTTGATCGATAAACATGGCTTCGTCGTCTCCTTTTTCGCTCAGTTTCAATTGCTCTTCAAAACGCTCTCTTTGGTCAATGGGGTCGTTCAATTCTGAATAAGCATTGGCCAATTCTTTTCCGTTTACCATCAGCTCAAAGCGCTCGGTAAGTTTAGGGTTGGAACGGTGTTCTTTGGTCAAAGGGCTCATTTCTTTAGGATAATCTGTGATAAAAGTAGGTTGGATGTAGTGGTGTTCACACTTTTCTCCAAAAATTTCATCGATGAGTTTTCCTACCCCCATGGTTTCGTCTACTTCGATACCCAAGTCTTTTGCTGTAGCGCGCAATTCATCTTCTCCCATCTCCGAAACATCGATTCCAGTATGAACCTTTATGGCTTCTAAAATGGGTACACGCGGGTAAGGGGCTTTAAAATCAATCGTATTTTCTCCTACGGTAACCGCTGAGGTTCCATTTGATTCGATCGCTACTTTTTCTAGCAATGCTTCTGTGGTTTCCATCATCCAGAAATAGTCTTTGTAGGCAACGTACAATTCCATTACCGTAAACTCTGGGTTATGGGTTCTGTCCATTCCTTCGTTTCTGAAATCTTTGGAAAATTCATAAACGCCGTCGAAGCCACCAACAATGAGGCGTTTTAAGTACAATTCATTTGCAATGCGCAAGTAGAGAGGGATGTCCAAAGCGTTGTGGTGCGTAATGAAGGGGCGTGCAGAAGCTCCTCCAGGAATGGGCTGAAGTATTGGGGTTTCTACTTCTAAATAATCCCTTTGATTGAAAAATTCACGAATGCTATTGGTGA
>CBFIJA010000026.1:0-20720 GCA_965662875.1 Candidatus Arcticimaribacter sp. | reverse complement strand
TGTTTACGACATGCTTTTCTTGGACGTTTTGGCCAAGCACAATGAAAAAGGAGCAATGTTGTTTCAAAAGTTGTTTGAGAAAAACCCTGCCCATCGCATCCTTTGCTTTTTGGATGACCAAACGCATTTTGGACAGGAGCTCCTCATTATGCGTTCTTTTCCTTTAGGACCATTCCTTAGGGCTTTAGTTAAAAGAGTATTGGGCTTATAAATTCCGGGACATCAATTGCAGGGCAAAATTGCGAAAACCCTCTTTTTTTGGATCTGTAAGCGCAAAGTCATCCAAATGACTTAGTGCTTTGTCAGTATAGGCTTTGATCAAAGTTTGAATTGATTTATCCGCTTTTGTTTTTTGAAACAAGGCTTTTACCTCTGCTATTTTTGTTGTGGGATCTTCTGGAGATTGCGTGAACCAATTTTCCAAAACGTCTTTATCTTCATAACTGGCTTGTTCCAATGCCAAAAGGTACAAGAGCGTTTTTTTATTTTCAATGATGTCCCCGCCAACCTGTTTGCCAAATGTTTTAGGATCACCAAAAGCATCCAGATAATCGTCTTGCAGTTGGAATGCCAACCCTAAGTCTATGCCAAATTGATAGAAAGGAGCACTGTCCTTTTCTGATAATCCCCCAATCATGGCGCCCATTTGGAGGGAACACCCCAACAAAACGGCGGTTTTTAAACGGATCATCTCCAGATATTCGATCTGAGAAACGGTTTTCTGCAGTGGAAAATCCATGTCCATCTGTTGCCCTTCGCATACCTCTCTTGCCGTTTTGCTAAAAAGCTTGGTTAGCGGTTTAAACAGTTCTGCCGGATAGCCATTCAAACACTCATACGCCCAGACCAACATCACATCCCCCGATAAAATTCCGGTATTACTGTCCCATTTTTCATGAACGGTAGGCTTTCCTCTTCGCACAGGGGCTTCATCCATAATGTCGTCATGGACCAAGCTGAAGTTATGAAATACTTCAATGGCCAATGCCGCTGGAAGGGCTTTTGAAAAATCTTCGGCCACCGCATCACAAGCCATCAAGGCCAAAACAGGGCGTATGCGTTTCCCCCCCAATTGCAAGATGTAGTTTACCGGAGCGTACAGATTTTCAGGAGATTGGTTTGGACATTCTTCCGTCAAATGACTTAAAAAAGCGGTTTGATAGGTAGCGAGCACTGTGATTTTTTTTCAAAAATAGCATTTTTCACGGGGGGAAAGCGGGCTTTTCTTCCTGTTCTTCCTTTTTTTAAGATTTTTAAACAAAAACCCTGGAAACTATTTAGGTTTTCAGAGTTTCCTTCTGTACTTTTGCAAAAAAATTGCTATGAGAGAGACCATTGAAGAAAAAGCTGCCTTGCTCTTTTTTCAAAGGGGATTCAAAAATGTCACCATGGATGACTTATCTATGAGCATGGGAATCTCTAAAAAAACCCTTTACTCTCATTTTGAAAATAAACTGGAATTGGTTCGCGTTTGTGCCCAAAAAATCTTTGACCAAGCCTGCGCAGAAATTGAAGCCGTTAAAGAGCAAGCCATTCATCCCATAGAAGAATTGTACAGTGTCAAATCTTTGGTGGTTAAGTATTTTGATAACGAGAGTACATCGCCGGTGTATCAACTTCAGAAATATTATCCAGAAGTATACACCCACATCAAAAGCCAAGAATACAACCGCATGGGAGGAATGGTAAAAAACAGCCTAAACGAAGGAATTGCATCTGCCCTCTTTCGGGACAACATTGATGCCGACTTTGTTACGCGTCTCTACCTCATTGGCCTCAGTGGACTTCGGGATATGAACAATTTCCCCCCAGACCAATACGACATAAAGCGAGTCATCGAAAACTACTTGGAATATCACCTTAGAGCCATTGTTACCCCAAAGGGCTTGGAGGTTTTAAACCGATTTATTGAACATACGAACACCCATACCTCAATATGAAAAAAACACTTATTATTTATTTTACGCTTCTTGCATTTCCTATTGGTGCACAAGAATTTCCAGCTTCGCTTTCTTTACAAGAAGCCATTGATTGGGGGTTGCAATACAACAGAACGCTTCAAAAAGCATCTTTAGAACTGCAAAAAGCACACAAAGAAAAATGGAAAACCATCTCTATTGGGTTTCCACAAATCAATGCCAACTTTCAATATCAAAACTTTATTGAACAACCTGTCTCGTTGATTCCTGCCCAATTTTTTGGGGGAAATGAAGGAGAATTTGCAGAAGTGATTTTTGGAACTTCTCAAACAGCAATGGGAACAGTAGAATTGAACCAGCTCCTCTTTGACGGCACTTACATTGTAGGGGTCCAAGGGATTAGACATTACATCGAAACGGCTGAAAACGTATTGGAAAAAACAGAAATAGAAGTCAAAAAAGCCCTAGTCTCTTCGTATGTAAATGTTTTGACGGCACAAGAAACGCTAGCGGTTTTAAAAAATAATGCCACCGTACTTGAAAAAAACATTGAAGAAGCACATCAGCTTTTTAAAAATGGCTTTGCCGAAGAAGAAACGGTGGAGCAACTGCGTTTGACACTTTCCAATTTAAATGCTCAAATTCGCTACACTACTTCATCTGTTGCCTTGGCTGAAAATGTATTGAAATTATTGTTGGGCGAAGAGGTTTCAACCCCGCTTAGCTTATCAAATTCATTAGCAGAACTTACTGCGCTTTCTGTTTTTGAAGACGAGATCCCCGAAGATTACTCCAACAACATCGATCTGAGATTGTCTGAAAACAATGTGACTTCAGAAAAACTTTTGTACCGCCTAGAACGCGCAAAAAACCTGCCTTCTTTTAGTGCCTTCATCAACGGAAGCTATATGGGAAACAGCAATGAATTTAGCTTTTTTGACACCGAACAAAAATGGTTTGGTTCTTCTGCTTTTGGATTACGCGTTCGCGTTCCAATTTTTAGCTCCTTTGGACGAAAAGCCGGATCGCAAAAAGCAAAACTCACTTTGGACCAAGCAGAACTGGCATTGATAGAAACCAAAGCAGAAGTTTTTGTGGCTTACCAAAAAGCAACCGATGATTTCCGTTTAGCACAAGAAAATTATGCAACGGCTCAGGAAAGCCTAAACCTCGCTGAACGCATCGAACAAAAAAATACGACTAAATTTTTTGAAGGGCTCAGCAGCAGTTTTGAGCTAAGACAGGCACAAGTGCAGCTTTACCAAGCCCAACAAAACTTTATCCAAAGCATGCGACAAATCATTTTAGATAAAACACAACTCGACACCATCATCAACAACGCTCAATAAATTGTCATGAAAAACATCCTTCTCTTATCCCTCAGTATTGTATTCATCCAATGTGGAACATCGGATACAAAATCAACTACAGACATCATTGCTTCCGGCGCTTTAGAAGACATACAAACCCAGAAAACTTCTGTAGTAAAGGAAATCAATGTGTTGCAAGAAGAATTGGCAGCCCTAAACAGTGCAATTGGAAAGCTAGACAAAGAACAAAAATTTCTATTGGTAACTACAGTAGAAATGAAAGAAGAAAGCTACCAACACTTTGTTCAATTCCAAGGGACGCTAGATACTGATAAAAACATTTTATTGTTCCCAGAAATTCCCGCACTGTTAGAAACCATTAACGTAAAAGAAGGGCAAAACGTAAAGGAAGGGCAAACTTTAGCAGTACTTTCAGACAGCGGTTTAGAAGAACAATTGGAGCAATTGGAATTACAAGCCAAATTGGCCGAAACCACCTATACACGACAAAAACGATTATGGGAACAAAAAATTGGTTCAGAAATGCAGTTCTTGCAGGCTGAAACGCAGTATCTGCAATTGCAAAAAAGCATCGAACAGATGAGAGAGCAAGTGGCCAAAACAAAAATCACCGCTCCTTTTGAGGGAATCGTTGATCATATCATTGCAGATCCAGGCAGTAACCTTGCGCCAGGCATGACGCCTTTGTTGCGATTGATTAACCTCAATCAAATGAAAGTAAGCGCAGAGATCCCTGAAAAACATCTCCCCAACATCCAAAAAAACACAAAAGTAGACGTTATTGTTCCTGTACTCAATAAAACCCTGGAAGCAAAAATTGCTTCTGTCGGAAACTTTATCAACCCCAACAACCGCTCTTTTCGCGTAGAGATTGAATTGGATAATACCGCAGGAGATTTAAAACCCAACATGACAGCACAGCTGAATGTAAACGATTATCAAAACCCAGCCGCCATCTTGGTGGCTTCCAAAAACATCTTGGAAGACCAATTTGGAAACAGCTACGTATACAAGATTAAAGCAACTGAAGGGCAAGAAGGCGTTTTTATAGCCGTAAAAACAGAAGTTACACTAGGAAAAAGCTCAGGTGATTTTACAGAAGTCCTCGAGGGTCTTTCCACCACTGATCAAATCATTGAAGAAGGACTACGCTTGGTAGAGGATCAACAACTGGTGAAAATCATACAATAATTTTAAGCCCAAAATCAAATGAAAAAATCATCTCAATTAAAAGAGTTTTCACTTTCCTCCTGGGCCATAGACCACAGCACAGTCATCTATGTGATCATTGGTTTATTTTTTATTCTCGGGATTTCCTCCTACCTGAATCTCCCGCGGGAAAACTATCCTGAAATCAACACCAACGAAGTTTTCGTCAGTTCTGTATATCCTGGAAATACAGCCGAAGACATGGAACGTCTCATTACAGACCCCTTGGAAGAACAATTGAAAGGAGTTCCAAATCTGGTAAGCATAGAATCTACCTCTTTGGAAAACTTTTCCATCATCACTGTAGAATTCGATGAAAACATCTCGAAAGAAAGTGCAAAGCTTAAGGTACAAGACAAAATAGATGCCGTTGTTTCTAAAGAAGATTGGCCCACTTTTAACAATGCAAAAGTAGAACCTACAGCCTTTGAATTTAGTCTTTCTGAAGAAATGCCCATTTTAAACATTGGGCTTAGCGGAGACCTGCCTATCGAAGAAATGAAGTTTTACGGAGAATTGCTTCAGGATCGGATTGAACAAATGTCCGAAATCAAAGAAGTTGCCCTTCGTGGAGTACAGGATTTTGAGGTAGAAGTATCTGTAGATCTTTTAAAAATGGGCGCCGCAACGGTTTCTTTTGATGACATCATCAATGCCATTCGCCGTGGAAACAGCACCCTCTCTGCCGGAAACATTGAAGGCAATGGACTCCGAAGAAACCTCCGGGTGATAGGAGAGATCAAGTCTCCGGAAGAGCTTGAGAATTTTGTTGTTAAAAATCAAAACGGGACTGTGTATTTAGGAGACATTGCAACCGTCCACTTTCATGAGAAAGAAAAAAATTCCTATGCACGATCCGATGGTAAAAAATCCATTGTATTGGACATAAAAAAGCGCAGCGGAAAAAACCTTATACGCAGTGTAGAAAAAATCCGAAATATTATTGCTGAAGTACAGGCCAACGATTTCCCGTCTACCGTAAAAATTGACATTTCTAACGACCAATCCAATACGACAAAAAACCTAGTGAGTGACTTGGCAAATAACATCATTTTTGGGGTACTGTTGGTGATCACAGTACTGATGTTTTTCCTCGGTTTCCGCAATGCCCTTTTTGTTGGTTTTGCCATTCCCATGTCTATGTTTATGTCCTTTATGATTCTTGGATTTTTGGGCGAAACCATAAATACCATGGTACTGTTTGGTCTCATCATGGGATTGGGAATGCTGGTAGATAATGGAATTGTGGTGGTCGAAAATGCCTATCGCTTAATGGAAAAAGAAGGCATGTCCTCTCTTGAGGCTGCCAAAAAAGGAATTGGCGAAATCGCCTACCCCATCATCATTTCTACCGCAACCACCATTGCTGCTTTTGTACCCCTTGGATTTTGGCCGGGAACCATAGGAGAGTTTATGATTTTCTTCCCCATCACCCTGTCTATTGTTTTAGGGTCCTCTTTGGTGGTCGCAATCTTTTTTAACTCCATGTTGGTATCAAAATTCATGGAAATCGAAGACCGAGAAATCAGCACACGTAGCTTGTGGCGAATGACCTTTATCTTGGGTGGTCTTGGGATTATTTTATTGTTCAATACCGGCACCTTACGCGGCTTGGGAACCTTGATGGTGCTTACTACCTTATTGTTTTGGGCGTACAAATACATCATTAAAAAATGGGCTACTCATTTTCAAAACGTTACCCTGGTTCGTTTAGAAGAACGCTACACCCGAATCTTACGCTTTGCATTAACGGGTAGAGCCCCTTATTTTTTCCTTTTTGGAACCATTGGCTTGTTGTTTTCCTCTTTTGTGATTTTAGGCATCGCCGCGCCAAAAGTAGAATTCTTCCCGGAAAATCAGCCGCAACAAATTTTTATCTACGCTGAATATCCAGAAGGCACAGCCATAGACAAAACCAATGCAACCTCAAAAGAAATTGAAGCCATTGTGGCAGAAGTCATCGGCCAATCCAAATACATGGATCAAGGGGAAAACTTCATGATCGACTCTAACGTAGCCATGGTAGGCCGTGGGGCGCAAAACCCAGAGACGGATAAAGGGGGAGATCAAGACATGCCACACAAGGCGAAAATTACCTTGACCATGGCAGAATTTAAATACCGTCGTGGATTTTCTAGTGAAGAACTACGTCAAGAAATCCAAAAAGCCCTGAAAGGAAAGTTTGCTGGAATTGCCATCTCGGTTGAGAAAGAAGCTGCCGGCCCTCCTGCAGGCTATCCTGTCAACATCGAGGTTAGCGGTGAAGACTATGAAGAACTGATTGCCGTTTCTGAAAAACTAAAAAACTTTCTCAACAACGAGAGCATTCCCGGGGTTGAAGAAATAAAAGTAGACGTCAATAAAAGCAAACCTGGATTGGAAATCAACATTGACCGAAGAAAATCTGGGAGCCTTGGCGTGGCTGCTGGTCAAATTGGACAGCAATTGAGACGCGCTCTCTTTGGCGAAAAAGCCGGAATCTACAAACAAGACGGTGAAGATTATGACATCAATGTCCGTTTTGATAAAGAAGACCGAAACGACAAAGATGTATTGCTAGACCAGTACATTGTTTTTCGAGATCAAGCCACTGGACGCATAAAAGAAATTCCTGTAAGCGCCATGGTAGACGTTGAAAACAGTGTCTCTTTTAGCGCCATCAAACACAAAGAATTGCGTCGGGTCGTAACCGTTTATTCTGCGGTTTTGGCCGGGTACAATGCCAATGAAGTCGTCGATAATGTAAAACAAAGCATCGAAGGCTTTAATGATTTCCCCAGGGGTGTAGAATATAAATTAACAGGAGAAGTAGCCGAACAAGAAAAAAACATGAACTTCTTGTTAGGAGCTTTGGCTACAGCATTAGGGCTAATCGTCTTTTTGTTGGTCTTACAATTCAACTCCATCTCGAATCCATTAATCATTTTACTCTCTATCTTTTTGAGCTTTACAGGCGTCCTTTACGGAATCAGTATTTTTCAGATGCCTTTTGTGATCATGATGACCATGATGGGAATCATCTCACTCTCCGGGATTGTCGTAAACAATGGAGTGGTGTTGATTGACTACACCCAACTTCTAATCGCGCGCAAGAAAGAAGAATTGGGCATTCCTTTTGATCAAATGCTGCCCCGTATAGAAGCGAGAGAGGCAATTGTTTTGGGAGGAGCTGCACGTTTGCGTCCGGTACTGCTTACGGCCATCACCACCATTTTAGGGTTAATCCCATTGGCCACTGGATTGAACATTAACTTTTTTACCTTGATTACAGACTGGAACGCCAACATCTATGTTGGGGGAGACAATGTGATTTTTTGGGGACCACTTGCTTGGACGGTAATCTTTGGTCTAAGCTTTGCGACCTTCTTGACTCTTGTCATTGTACCGGCAAGTTTTTATCTGGTATATCGATTTAAATTGAGCATTAAGCGTTTTCGTGAAGCATAAAAACAGAAAAGACATTACCTTTGCGAACAACTGAATGAGTATGTTGAGAACAACCAATTGTGGCGCCTTACGCATAGATGCATTGGGCCAAGAAGTTACGTTAAGCGGCTGGGTACAAAAAACCCGTGACAAAGGATTTATGCTGTGGGTAGATCTACGCGACCGTTATGGAATCACTCAAATTATATTTGACGAAGAACGTACACCCAAAGAAGTTTTTGAGGCGGCTAAAGATCTTGGAAGAGAATATGTCATCCAAGTCAAAGGCACTGTCATTGAAAGAGAATCTAAAAATCCAGGGCTCCCAACCGGAGACATCGAGATTTTAGCACAAGAATTTAGCTTACTCAATCCTGCTAAAACCCCACCGTTTACCATTGAAAATGAAACGGACGGCGGAGAGGAACTCCGCATGCAATACCGCTATTTAGACATCCGAAGAACACCTGTTCGGGAGAGTCTTATCTTTCGGTCTAAAGTCAGTTTGGCCATTCGCAACTTTTTATCGGATCATGATTTTATCGATGTAGAAACGCCCTACCTCATCAAATCTACCCCAGAGGGGGCACGAGATTTTGTAGTACCCTCACGCATGCACCCCGGACAATTTTATGCCCTTCCCCAATCGCCACAAACCTTTAAGCAGTTGCTTATGGTAGGCGGAATGGACAAGTACTTTCAAATTGTAAAGTGCTTTCGAGACGAAGACTTGCGTGCTGATCGTCAACCCGAATTTACACAGATCGACTGTGAAATGACCTTTGTAGAACAGGAAGATATCTTGCAACAATTCGAAGCCCTCTTAAAACACCTGCTCAAGGAGATAAAAGGGGTCGAAGCAGCTGATTTTCCAAGAATGACCTATGCAGAGGCCATGGAAAAATACGGAAACGATAAACCTGACATCCGTTTTGGAATGGAGTTTTCGAAACTCAACGTGCTGGCACAAGGAAAAGGATTTCAAGTTTTTGACCAGCAAGAGCTGATTGTAGGAATTGCCGTTCCCGGAGCAGCAAGCTACACGCGTAAAGAAATCGATAAACTGATCGATTGGGTCAAGCGTCCCCAAATTGGTGCCAACGGCTTGGTCTGGGTAAAATGCAATGAAGACGGCAGCTACAAATCATCGGTAGATAAATTTTACAGCCAAGAGGATCTCGCAGAATGGGCAAAAGCAACAGGCGCCGCTGCAGGAGATTTGGTGATTGTAATGGCAGGACCCACAAACAAAACCAGAACGCAACTTTCTGCGCTGCGTATGGAATTGGCAGAACGTTTAGGATTGCGCAACCCAGAAGTATTCGCGCCCCTATGGGTGGTGGACTTCCCACTTTTGGAATGGGACGAAGAAAGCCAACGCTATCACGCCATGCACCATCCGTTTACAGCACCAAAACCCGAGCAATTAAAGCTCTTGGAAAGCGACCCCGCTGCGGTCAACGCCAATGCTTATGATTTAGTGCTCAATGGAAATGAAATTGGAGGGGGATCCATCCGAATCCACGATTCGGCAACCCAAGAAAAAATGTTTGATCTCCTTGGATTTAGTAAAGAAGAAGCTCAAGCACAATTTGGCTTTTTGATGGAGGCCTTCCAATACGGCGCTCCACCTCACGGCGGTATCGCCTTGGGTCTAGACCGCTTGGTCGCCATTTTAGGCGGACAAGAAACCATTCGTGACTTTATTGCTTTCCCAAAAAACAACAGCGGTAGAGACCTGATGATTGACGCCCCTGCACCAATCGACACCCTTCAATTGGACGAACTCAGTTTGGCTTTTAGCCCAAAAGAAGAGCAATGAGAATTGTATTGAATTTGCTGTTTTGGAGTGCAGTCATCAGCTTGTTTTACGGATTTTACCACCGCAGTGCCATCGCCTATGCCGAAGGTGAAAAAATCATCGGTTTTTCGGTAGTAGGCCTTACTTTTATATACCTGCCTATTTTTCTAGTTCACCGTTGGAAGGGCAAAAAATTATCAGACTATACGTTGACCGATGAAAATTTTCAGAAAATGCGTCATAAAAAGACTGAAAATCCTGAAAATCAATAATTTTACATTTATTTCATATTAAATACACATTGGTCTTTCATTATACCTTACCTTTGTGCTTTATTTAATATATATGACAGGTACAGTGAAATTTTTTAATGACTCCAAAGGTTATGGATTCATTACAAGCGACGAAACAGGTGAAGACATCTTCGTCCATGTAACTTCCCTTAACGGAAAAACGTTAAACGAGGGAGACAAAGTAGAATACGTTGAAGAAGACGGGAAAAAAGGAAAAGTGGCAGCACAGATCCAAATCCTATAAGATATACTCATTTTATTTTGAATGAAGCACTCCATTTGGGGTGCTTTTTTTTTACCTCTTTTTTTGAAAAAAGGACTGTAAAAGTGCCGCAGCTTCGTCCGCATATACTCCACGCGTAACCCTTGTTTTTGGGTGGGCTTTTAGCCCTTGAACTTCGTATCCCCTTTTGGGGTCTGCAGCGCCAAAAACAATACGATCCAACTGGCTCCAATACAATGCACCCAAACACATGGTGCAGGGCTCAAGGGTAACGTAAAGTGTACAACCCTTCAAATACTTTCCGTTTAAATAGTGGGCTGCTGAAGTGATGGCCTGCATTTCTGCATGGGCAGTCACATCGTTTAAACGTTCCGTTTGATTGTGGGCTCTGGCAATGATTTTCTGATCGACAACTATCACAGCACCCACAGGAACTTCTCCTTCCTCTAGTGCACGCTCTGCCTCTACCAAGGCACGTTTCATAAAATAATGATCATCCAATTCCATCCAAAACGCGATTGATTTTTTCTGTAATTCCCTCAGCATCCAAGCCCAACTCTGCATACAAATCTTCTGTTGCCCCGTGGGGAATAAACTGATCTTCTACGCCTATGCAAGTGATGTTTAGACTGGGTGCGTATTGGCTGGCCCAGTACACAATTTCCTGGCCTACTCCCCCCGCAAGCATCCCTTCTTCTACCACCAAAAGATGCGTATACTCTGCTGCAATAAGGGTCAGTTGCGCGGTATCCAACGGTTTTATGGGGCCCAAGGCATAATGCCCTACTCGGTCTGAGTCAGAACAGTTCGTTATGGCTTTTTCTACAGCGTGAGCACTTGTCCCCACCGAAAGCATTGCGATGTCCCTTCCTTTTTTTAGGCATTCTCCTTTAAAGAGATCAAGGGTCTGAAAAGGAGTTTTCCAGTCGGCTAAAGCACCGTAACCGCGTGGATAGCGCACAAAAGTAGGCCCTTGTATCCCTTGCTGAAGGGTATAAAGGCTATGCCGGAGGGTCGCCTCGTCTTTGGGAGCCAAAAGGGTGACGTTTGGAAGGGTACGTAAAAAAGCTATGTCAAAAAGACCGTGATGCGTAGGACCGTCTTGACCTACTATTCCAGCACGATCAACCAAAAATAAAACCTTTAGATTTTGCAGTGCTACATCGTGTATGACCTGATCGTATGCGCGTTGTAAAAAAGTGGAGTAGATAACGCAAATCGGCAGTATTCCTTGGGTAGCCATTCCTGCAGCGAGCGTGACGGCATGCTGCTCTGCAATGCCAACATCAATGCATCGCGTCGGATGTTTTTCCATCAAGGTTTTTATTCCACTTCCAGTGGGCATGGCTGGGGTGATGCACATCAAGTTGGAATGCTGTGAAAAGAGTTCTTCAAGCGTTTCTCCCACCACTTGTTGAAACTTGGTAAAGCCTAGCTTCGCCTTTCGATTGAGCTTCCCTGTAAGGGGATCAAATTTTCCGGGCGCATGGAAAAGAATTTGATTCTTTTCTGCCTCTTCCAAGCCTTTTCCTTTTACGGTTCTAAGGTGTAAAATACGTGGGCCTTTGATTTTTTGAAGGGCCTGCAATTGAGGAATCAACACCGACAAATCGTGTCCGTCGATTGGTCCGCTGTATGGAATGTTTAAGGGGTCAAAAAGATTGGGATTACGGTTGTTTTTTGTTTTCCCACGCGCAAAAAAATCTTTTAGCGCCCCAACACTGGGATCAATGCCCATGGAATTGTCGTTTAAAACAATCAGCACATTGGCAGAAGTAGTCCCCAAATGATTCAAGGCTTCAAACGCCATCCCACTGGCAATGGAGGCATCCCCAATAACGGCAATGTGAATACGGCTATCGTTTCCCTGCTGCTGGCTGGCCAATGCCATGCCGGTTACTGCAGAAAGAGAAGTTGAAGAATGCCCCGTTCCAAAGGAATCGTATTCGCTTTCGTCTCGGTTCGGAAAACCACTGAGCCCCCCTCTTTCGCGTAGGCGGCCAAATTCCTTTCGTCGTCCTGTGATCATTTTATGGCCATAGGCTTGGTGCCCTACATCCCAAATTAAAACATCTTCTGGGGTATCAAAGACATAATGCAAGGCCAAGGTCAGTTCTACCACTCCCAAGCTGGCACCCAAATGCCCTTCGCGTTTTGAAACCACTTGAATGATTTCATTGCGCAAGTCAGCCGCTAGTGCAGGCAATTCCGCCGGCGAAAGTTTTCTCAACGCTGCAGGAGAATGGATGTGATCTAAGCGTTTTTGCATGCCACAAAGGTAAGGCTTTCCCCGCTTTGCGCTACCTGTCCGAATGGACTATTGATCCTTCGCAATTCTTCCTTCAAAATTATACACGAATCCTTATCTTACAGCTTTAAACCTATAGCTTATGTCCGCAAACAAACGTCTTTTTTTATTGGATGCATACGCCTTGATTTTTAGAGGGTATTATGCCTTTATCAAAAACCCTCGCATCAATTCACAAGGCGTAGACACTTCGGCTATTTTTGGATTCATGAATTCTCTTTTGGACGTCATAAAACGAGAACGTCCAGACCATTTAGCCGTTTGCTTTGACAAAGGCGGCTCTGTTTCGCGAACAGAAATGTTTAGCGACTACAAAGCCAATCGCGATGAAACCCCAGAGGCCATAAAAATTGCCGTTCCCTTTATCCAAGAAATATTAACGCACATGCATATTCCTGTGATTGAAAAAGAAGGCTTTGAAGCCGATGACATCATTGGAACGCTAGCCAAACAGGCAGAAAAAGAAGGGTTTCAAACCTATATGGTTACTCCAGACAAGGACTTTGCACAGTTGGTGTCGGATAATATATTCATGTACCGCCCCGCACGTATGGGAAATGGAATAGAAATTTGGGGCATTCCAGAGGTGCAAGCAAAATTTGAAGTAGAACGCCCAGAGCAGGTCATAGACTACCTCGGTATGATGGGCGATGCCGTAGACAACATTCCGGGCTTGCCTGGAGTTGGAGATAAAACGGCAAAGAAATTTCTCAAAGAATACGGCAGCATGGAGGCCCTTTTAGCCAATACCGATCAGCTGAAAGGAAAAATGAAAGAAAAGGTCGAAGCCAATAAAGAATTGGGAATGCTGTCCAAAGAATTGGCAAAAATTCTTTTGGACGTACCCGTACAATTCGAAGCCGATGCCTTTGAACTTTCTACCCCCGACTTTGAACACGTTTCAAAGGTCTTTGACGTCCTTGAGTTTCGACGCATGAAAGACAATCTCCAGAAAATTTTTGGGGAAAGTCCAGAAGAAATCAAGCCTGCATCCTCAAGCCCGAAAGCCCCATCTATCGCAAGCCAAGGGGGGCAAATGGATTTATTTTCAGCCGGAGGCGGAACTGTAACTGAAGCCACTATTTCAGACAAAAAAGACCGAAACAATACCCCACATCACTATCAATATGTCTCGGGTGAGGTGGCCGCAAGCATTCTCTTGGAAAAGCTACTGCAACAAGCCTCCGTTTGTTTTGACACCGAGACCACTAGTCTCAATGCCCTGCAAGCGGAACTGGTGGGGATTGCTTTTAGTTGGGAGACCGGTACGGGTTACTACCTCAGCATTTCTGCAGAAAAAGAAGAAGCTACAAAACAGCTGGAGCAATTGCGCCCCTTTTTTACGCATCCAAAAATTGAAAAGATTGGGCACAACCTTAAATACGACCTTAAAGTACTTTCCAATTACGGCATGACCGTAGAAGGCCCCTTGTACGATACCCTTATTGCCCATTACTTGATCAATCCGGACCGCCGCCATGGCATGGACATTCTGGCCAATAATTACCTGAATTACAGCCCCCAACCCATTACCGATTTGATTGGTAAAAAAGGGAAAAACCAGGGCAGTATGCGTGACGTTCCTTTAGAACAACAAACTGAATACGCAGTAGAAGATGCTGACATCACCCTACAACTCAAACAGCATTTTGATCAGGAATTGGCCGCAGCAGAAAACGGTAAACTATTTCACGAAGTAGAACTTCCCTTGGTGCAGGTGTTAACGGCCATGGAGCAGGAAGGTATCCGCTTGGATGTAGCTTTTTTAAAAACCTTTGAACAGGAATTGGCGCAAGACAGCGACCGTCTAGAGAAAGAAATTTTTGCCCAAGCCGGAGAAGAATTCAACCTGGCCTCGCCCAAACAGTTGGGGCCTATATTGTTTGAAAAGTTGAAATTGGTGGACAAACCCAAGAAAACCAAAACGGGGCAATACTCAACGGCTGAAGATGTATTGAGTTACCTTGCAAAAGACCATAAAATAGTTGCTGATATTTTGGAGTGGCGATCAATCAACAAGCTGCAAAGCACCTATGTAAAAGCATTGCCAGAAGAAATTCATCCCAATACAGGACGGGTGCACACCGTATACAATCAGGCGGTGGCGGCCACGGGAAGGTTGAGTTCCAACAATCCCAACCTGCAAAACATCCCCATTCGAACGGAACGGGGACAACGGGTGCGAAAAGCGTTTATCCCAAGAGATGAAAATCATGTGCTTTTGGCGGCAGATTATTCGCAAATAGAACTGCGTATTATTGCCGCACTCAGTGGTGACCCCGCTATGGTAGAAGCCTTTCAAAAGGGAGAAGACATTCATGCCGCTACAGCGGCAAAGGTTTTTGGGGTCCCGCTTGCGGAAGTTTCCCGGGAGCAACGTTCCAATGCCAAGACTGTAAACTTTGGAATCGTCTATGGAGTGTCTGCCTTTGGTCTCAGCCAGCAAACCAACCTGAACCGAACAGAAGCCAAGGAACTCATAGAAGCGTATTATACTACCTACCCCAAGTTGCGAGCGTACATGAGCGAACAAGTAGACTTTGCCAGAGAAAATGGCTATGTCGAAACGGTTTTAGGCAGGCGCCGCTACCTAAAAGACATCCTTTCTCAGAATGCTGTGGTCCGTGGGGCTGCAGAACGCAATGCCGTTAATGCGCCCATTCAGGGAAGTGCGGCAGACATCATAAAAATTGCGATGATCAACATTCACAAACGCCTTAAGAGCGAACCTTGGAAAAGTAAAATGCTGTTGCAAGTGCACGATGAATTGGTTTTTGACGTTCCCAAGGAAGAATTTGAAAGGCTCAGTGAAATGGTAAAAACCGAAATGGAAAATGCCTTTTCCCTGGACGTTCCGCTAGTGGTAGACATCGGAATGGGCGCCCATTGGCTGGAAGCGCATTAATTTCCCTAAGGATTGAATTTTTTTCCTAGCGGGGGACAGCAGTTGTCGAATTTTTTTCCTTTTCGAGCGTTGCACTCTAGTCGCAAATTGCTTGAATTTTTTTACCGCCTACTTCATCAAACCCCCACTTACAACCTTATCTTACCGATTTGAACGGGTTGGTTTGTTTATATAAAGGAAAATGAACTCCTTTATAAAAAACAACAACCATGTACATTGCGCGTTTTCGAAAAAAATATGGGTTAGAATTATTGCCAACGTCTACTGGAGACATTTGCCTGGGGGACCTGATCTGGAAGCGGAGTCATCGTCGCCCAAGATTAGCAAAGCGGGGGATGCCCAGTAACATTTATAACGTTTTTTTTAGCTCCGATCTTTTGACCGTTGAAGAATGGGAAAAAACAATGAAGGCCTTGGAATCGGCAAAACCCAGTCCGGCTCATTTGGGCAATTTGGAGATTACCACCAACAAGCGCTTTTCTCACTCTTTTCCCCATCCAATGACCATCCATATAAATCACATCCTCCATACAGAGAACCAACAAAAGTTTTGGTTTTCCGACCTTGAAGTACGTACCCTCACCAACCCCTGGCGTTTAGACATTCAAGAGCGCATGAAAAGACTGTCGCCGGTAGAAAAAGACAAATACTTTAAAAGACTACGCCCCGTGTTCATCATTACCGAGTTGTTTTATGGTACAATAAGCTTCTCCTTGGACAAAGCCACAGAACATGCTTTGGACCCAATGCTAGATGAACTCTTTGACAACTTGGTGCAGAAAATAGAAACCGAAAAAAAGATCCAATACAACTTTGAACACGGTGATGTGCCTTTTGCCATGCGGATTGAAGCCCTAGAGGAATTCAAAGGCTAACGCTGGTATTGTAGGACGGTTCAACAAAAGCAAGGAAGCTGTTTGACATACAAAAGCACTCATTCAAGTATTGCGCACACCACGTTTAAAGATTACTTTTTACTCAGGTGACTTTGGCTATCAAAGTCACCTGAGGTCATTAAAAAAGTATTTTTTTTAAAATTACTGCTGTTCCAATTTTTCTATTCGCTTTAAAAGTGTTTCTAGGCTTTCTTTTAGTGCTTTGTTCTCTGCGTTTAGCGCTTTAATGGCATTCACAAGGGTAGCCAAAATGGGACGGTCGGTAAGGGTAAGGTAGCCGCTTTGGTCTATGCCCACTGCTTCTGGAATGACGTCCTGCACGTTTTGCGCAGAAAAGCCCGTATAGCTGCTGTTTTGGTCTAGGCCCGAAATTTCATTCCAGTGGTAATTGATGGGCTTTAATGCTACAATGGCGTCGAGCCCTTTGTCACAGGCTCCGTCTATGTTTTTTAGGCGTTCGTCTGAAGAAATGACAACCTTTCCCTGGGCATCTGTATTTAAGGAACCAGCGCCAAAACTCAAGAGCTGAAGGGTGTCGCTAACGGTTAGATTTTCACCTACGGATAGGCTGTGATCAATTTTTGCAGAAGTCCCTACAGATAATCCGCCTTTTACATCCAAATAATTATTGAACTGGGCATGGTTGTCTACTTGAAGGGAAGATGTTTTTAAGGACCCGACCTCTAGCCCATACAATTCATTTGTCCCCAATTCTATGACTTGAAGGCCCTCATCATCATAACTTGCTACGTAAGCATAATTCCCTTGTACAAACACGGATTTTGGATTATCCAGAAGCAAACTCCCGTCGTCAATCAATTGATCTACGCCCACAGGATTGGTGGGGTCACTGACATCAATGAGCTGTAATGCATTGTCATCACTACTGACGACATATGCATAGTCTCCTTGGACGAACACAGAAAGCGCACCATCCAAAGCCAAATCCCCAACATCCGCCAATTGCCCTACTCCAGTAGGGTTGGCCGGATCGCTAATGTCAATGATCTGTAAACCGTTATCTTTATCACAAGTCACATAGGCATAGTTCCCTTGGACAAAGACGGAAGTTGTTCCGTCCATAACCAAGCTTGCATCATCAGTTTCAGACAATTGTCCTACCCCTATGGGATTGGAAGGATCACTGATGTCAAAGATCTGTAACCCATCTTCTGCATAACTCACTACATAGGCATAGTTGCCTTGGACAAAAACAGATCGCGGCTCATTCAACAATAAACTGCCATTTTCAGTGCGTTGACTCATAGCGCTGGGGTTGTTGGGTTCACTAATGTCGAAGACGATAAACCCATTCTCTGCAGTACTCACTGCATAAGCGTAATTCCCTTGTACAAACACTGAACGCAGCCCTTGATAGGCTGATAAAGGTGTATCCGTGACCTGTCCTAGCCCCTCCGGGTTAGCAGGGTCACTGATGTCAATCACTTGAAAAGCATGATCTGCATAACTGGTGACATAGGCATAGTTGCCCTGAACAAATACAGAAATTGCTCCATTCAGTTCTGCACCACTGCCATCAAGTACTCGACCTACACCCACCGGATTCGTAGGGTCGCTGATGTCAAAAATTTGCAAACCATCATCTTCGTAAGCGGTTACATAGGCATAATCTCCTTGGACATAAACCGCATGAGCCCCATCCAAGGCCAGGGTAGACGAATTGGTTGCTTGCCCTGCCCCGCTAAGCAAAGGGGCTTCGTCTAGGCTGTCAATCCAATTTGTTTTTGTCCCGGTGGATGAAAGCACTTGTCCCGCTGTTCCAGAATCGCCATCGGCGTCGATCAAGGCCGCACCTACGCTGAGGCTATTGTCTATCTTTGCTGAAGCCCCAACGGATAATCCCCCTTTTACATCCACATAATTGTTGAACTGGGCGTGGTTGTCTACTTGTAGGGAAGATGTTTTTAAAGCCCCGACCTCTAGCCCATACAATTCATTTGTTCCCAATTCAACGACTTGAAGACCGTTTTCGGAGGTTCCAACCAAATAGGCATAGTTGCCTTGAACATAAACAGACAATGCACCCCCCAAGACCATGTCTGGTGTGTCCGTTAATTGGGCTATGCCTACAGGATTGGTGGGATCGCTTACATCAATGACTTGCATACCACTTTCCCCATAACTGGCTACATAGGCATAGTTCCCTTGGACAAAAACAGTAGCCGCACCATCCATAACCAAGCTCGCATCATCAGTGTCAGACAATTGCCCTACGCCCTCAGGATTAGAAGGATCGCTGATGTCGATGATCTGTAAACCATCATCATCAAAACTCGCCACATAGGCATAGTTGCCTTGGACAAAAACAGAATCTGCTCCGTTCAATTGCAAAGTAACAGAGTCATCGACCAATTGCCCTACCCCAAGAGGATTGGCCGGATCGCTGATGTCGATCACTTGAAGCCCGTCATCGTTCATGCTTGCTACATAAGCGTAATTCCCTTGTACAAAAACGGATCGGGGATTTTCCAACAACAAACTAGCGTCATCGGTTTCGGTGAGTTTACCCAGCCCTACAGGAGCAGTGGGATCGCTGATGTCGATCACTTGCAAACCATGATCAGCTGCACTGACCACATAGGCGTAGTTCCCTTGAACAAATGTAGAAATGGCTCCGTCCAAGGCCAAATCTGGCGTATTGTCTAATTGTCCTACCCCTACCGGATCGGTAGGATCACTGATGTCGATCACTTGAAACCCGTCATCATCAGTACTGGCAACGTAAGCGTAATTCCCTTGCACAAAAACTGAAATTGCATCGGCTAATTCCAAACTTCCCCCTTCTATTATTTTACCCAAACCAACTGGATTGGTAGGGTCACTGATGTCGATGACTTGTAAACCATCATCGCCCATACTTGCT
Source organism: Candidatus Arcticimaribacter sp. (assembly GCA_965662875.1). Taxonomy (GTDB): domain Bacteria; phylum Bacteroidota; class Bacteroidia; order Flavobacteriales; family Flavobacteriaceae; genus Arcticimaribacter. The sequence goes on along the minus strand of CBFIJA010000026.1, from coordinate 1,525 downwards.
ACATACGCATAATCGCCTTGCACAAATACCGTTCTTGGCGCATCCAAAGCCAAAGAAGGATCAACATCAATGAGCTTCCCTACCCCACTGGGTGCAGGCACTTCTTCCAGGGTATCAATCCAATCCGTAGCCGTTCCTGTACTGCTTAGGACTTGCCCAACTGTTCCGGAATCGCCGCTGGCATCGATCAAGGCGGTCCCTATACTAAGGCTTTGGTCGATGTTTGCAGAAGCCCCTACGGTTAACCCCCCTTTTACATCCACATAATTATTGAACTGCGCATGGTTGTCTACCTCGATCGAAGAAGTATTCAATGCTCCCACATCTAGCCCATACAATTCATTTGTTCCCAATTCAACAACTTGAAAACCATTGTCTTGGTTTCCTACCATATAAGCGTAGTTGCCTTGAACGTGAACGTACCATGCACCATCCAAGAACGTATCAGCTGTATCTGTTAATTGGGCTACGCCTATAGGATTGGTGGGATCACTTACATCAATGACTTGCAAACCATCTTCTTCAAAACTGGCTACATAGGCATAGTTCCCTTGGACAAAAACACTATACGCCTCATCCAAGATCAAATCTGGTGTGTCTCCTAATTGCCCCACGCCCACGGGATTGGTGGGATCGCTGATGTCAATGATTTGTACCCCGTCGTCATCTATACTCGCCACATAGGCATAGTTGCCTTGGACAAAAACAGAATTTGCTCCGTCTAAAAGCAAAGAACCGTCCGAGTCGTCTAATTGCCCTACTGCTGTTGGATTGGTTGGGTCGCTGATGTCAATGATCTGAAATCCGTCATCTCCAAAACTCGCTACATAAGCGTAATTCCCTTGCACAAAAACAGACCTCGCTTCGTCTAATTCTAGTATTGGATTACTCTGGTCAATTATTCGCCCTAGACCTACAGGGTTTGTGGGATCGCTGATGTCAATGACCTGAAATCCGTCTTCACCAGCACTCACCACATAGGCATAGTTCCCTTGAACATAAACAGAAATAGCATTAAACAAGGCTAAATCTGGTGCATCATATAATCCGCCTACACTTACAGGATCAGTAGGATCACTGATGTCAATCACCTGTAAACCATGATCTCCAGTGATGGTTAGGTAAGCGTAATTTCCGTTTACAAAAACAGAACCTGGATCCTGTAATTGTAAACTACCCCCGTCTACTATTTGACCCAAACCAACTGGATTGGTAGGATCACTGATGTCGATGATTTGTAGACCATCGTCTAAACCCTGACTTACTACATAAGCATAGTCCCCTTGAACAAATACCATTCGTGGTCTGCTCAAAGCCAAAGGATCTACATCGGTTAGCTTCCCTACTCCTCTGGGCGCAGGGACCTCTTCTAAATCTAAAGTGTCAATCCAATCCGTTTTTGTCCCGGTGGATGAAAGCACTTGTCCCGCTGTACCTGTATCGCCATCGGCATCGATCAAGGCGGTCCCTATACTAAGGCTTTGGTCGATGTTTGCAGAAGCCCCTACGGTTAACCCCCCTTTTA
>CBFIJA010000025.1:0-23012 GCA_965662875.1 Candidatus Arcticimaribacter sp. | reverse complement strand
TCAACGTCAGTTTAACCCCTTCATTTAGCATTATCAATGCGGTATGGATGGAACAAGGAGGAATTTATGCTGTTCCCAATCTTCGAGGAGGAGGAGAATACGGCAAAGCATGGCACGATGCTGGAACCCAACTGAAAAAGCAAAACGTCTTTGATGATTTTATCGCAGCGGCAGAATATTTAATTGAGGAAAACTATACCAACCCCAACTATTTAGCAATACGCGGAGGATCTAATGGGGGACTCCTTGTAGGAGCCACAATGACCCAACGCCCAGATTTAATGAAAGTCGCCCTGCCTGCTGTTGGTGTTTTAGACATGCTGCGGTACCACACCTTTACTGCAGGTGCCGGTTGGGCGTATGATTATGGAACTGCAGAAGATTCTCAAGAAATGTTCGAATACCTAAAAGGATATTCCCCCGTCCACAATGTAGAAAAGGGCACGAATTATCCTGCAACTTTAATTACGACAGGCGATCATGACGATAGAGTTGTCCCCGCACACTCGTTTAAATTTGCTGCAGAGCTTCAAGACAAACACGTTGGAGAGAACCCTGTGTTAATTCGGATTGAAACCAATGCCGGTCACGGTGCAGGCACGCCGGTAAGTAAACGCATTGAACAGGCTGCTGATATTTTTGGTTTTACCCTGTACAATATGGGCTTTAAGGTTTTGCCTGAAAAAACCCAAAACAAAATTAAAGGCTAAAAAAAAAGACCGCTAATTGCGGTCTTTTTTTATTCCATCTCAAAGTCTTCCATAAACTTCGTGGTATAATTTCCAGCGACATAGTCGGGATGTTCCATCAGTTGACGATGGAAGGGGATCGTCGTTTTGATCCCTTCTATAATAAACTCATCCAAGGCTCTTTTCATCTTATTAATTGCCTCTTCTCTTGTTTGTGCTGTCGTGATCAACTTGGCAATCATAGAGTCGTAAAAAGGCGGGATTACATAGCCAGAGTATACATGTGTGTCCAAACGTACTCCGTGTCCACCCGGAACATGAAGGTTTGTGATTTTTCCAGGAGAAGGTCTAAAATCATTGTACGGATCTTCCGCATTGATTCTACACTCAATGGAATGCAATTTTGGAAGATAGTTTTTCCCAGAAATTGGAATGCCCGCAGCCACAGTTATTTGTTCACGAATAAGATCAAAATCAATGACTTGTTCTGTAATCGGGTGTTCTACTTGTATACGGGTATTCATCTCCATAAAGTAAAAGTTCTTGTGTTTGTCAACAAGAAACTCTACTGTTCCTGCCCCTTCGTATTTGATGAATTCTGAAGCTTTTACAGCGGCCTCTCCCATCTTTGTACGTAAAGCCTTGGTCATAAAAGGCGAAGGCGTTTCTTCGGTTAGCTTTTGGTGTCTTCGTTGAACAGAGCAATCGCGCTCCGACAAATGACATGCTTTTCCAAAGCTATCGCCGACGACTTGAATTTCTATGTGCCTGGGTTCTTCGATTAGTTTTTCCATGTACATGCCGTCATTCCCAAATGAAGCTGCTGCTTCTTGTCTAGCACTTTCCCATGCCTTGAGAAGGTCTTCTTGCTTCCAAACGGCACGCATTCCTTTTCCTCCCCCTCCGGCAGTTGCTTTTAGCATGACAGGATATCCCATCTCTGCTGCTAGCTTTTCGGTCTCTTCGTAGCTTTCTAGAATGCCTTCAGAGCCTGGAATTGTGGGTACGCCCGCGGCTTTCATCGTCGCTTTTGCAGTAGCCTTGTCCCCCATTTTACTGATCATTTCACTAGAGGCACCAATAAATTTGATCCCGTGTTCCGAGCACATTTTAGAAAAACGTGCATTCTCTGATAAGAATCCGTAGCCTGGGTGAATGGCATCTGCATTTGTGATTTCTGCCGCTGCGATTATATTCGCCATTTTTAGATAGGATTCTGAACTGGCTGCTGGGCCAATACATACAGCTTCATCGGCAAATTTTACGTGTAAGCTTTCTTCATCTGCTTTAGAATAAACCGCAACAGATTTAATTCCCATTTCTTTGCACGTACGAATAATACGCAAGGCGATTTCGCCCCTATTGGCAATTAATATTTTTTGAAACATGTGATTTGTTTTGGTTTCTTTACTAAGCTGGATCGATTAAATACAAAGGTTGCTCAAATTCCACTGGTGAAGAGTCGTCTACCAATACCTTTACAATCTTTCCACTTACTTCAGACTCAATTTCATTGAAGAGTTTCATGGCTTCAATTACACAGAGTACATCTCCAGGTTTTACTTGTTGCCCAACCTCAACAAAAACGTCTTTGTCTGGAGAAGGTTTGCGGTAGAATGTTCCGATGATAGGCGATTTTACCGTGATGTAATTGTTCTCTTCTTTTGCTGCAGGCGCTTCTGTTTCAGCTGCAGGTGCTGGAGGTGCTGCAGCTACTGGTGCCGCCGCTACAGGAGCTGCGGGTAAGGCCGCTTGCATGGGCTGAATAATCGTAGTAGATTCTCCAGAACGCTCTTCTGAGCCGGTCTTAATGGTGATTTTTACATCATCCATTTCTAGGCTTACTTCAGAAGCCCCAGACTTTGCTACAAATCTAATCAGGTTTTGAATTTCCTTAATGTCCATATTCGTTTCGTTTTATTTTGTTTGATCGTAATTCCATGTTAAAAAAGCAGCACCCCAAGTAAAGCCCCCACCAAAAGCTGAAAAAAGAATTTTATCTCCTTTTTTAAATGTTGACTCGTAATCGGCAAGTACAAGCGGGAGTGTTGCTGCTGTCGTATTTCCGTATTTCTGAATGTTCATCAATACTTTCTCATCTTTTATTCCTAAGTTCTTTCGCGTTACTTCTAATATCCTTTGATTGGCTTGATGTGGAACAAGATAGTCAATAGATTCAGCGGATAAATTATTATTTTTTAATACTTCTTTTGCCGCAAATGTCATGTTTTGAACCGCATATTTAAAAACTGTTCTGCCCTCTTGAGTCAAATAATGGCCGCCTTCATCAAATGAAGTAGCAGTCGTTGGATACAAAGATCCACCAGATTTCATGTAAAGAAACTCTCTTCCTGAACCATCACTGCGTAAATAGTCGTTTTCATACCCAAAGCCATTGGTGGATTTTTCCATCAAAACAGCTCCTGCACCGTCTCCAAAAATCACACAGGTTTTTCGGTCGGAATAATCGACAATTGAGGACATCTTATCTGCGCCAATGAGGAGGATTTTTTTGTAGTTCCCCGACTGGATAAAAGCAGAAGCTACAGACATTCCGTAAAGGAAACCAGAGCAGGCTGCTTGTAAGTCAAAAGCAAAGGCCTGGGTTGCTCCGATCTGAGTTGCAACATAAGGTGCCGTTGCCGCAATGTGCATGTCAGGGGTAATGGTAGCCACAAGAACCAAATCAATGGTTTTGGGGTCGACTCCCTTTTTATCGATTAAATTTTTAGCGGCTTGTATAGCAAGGAATGAGGTCGGGTGCTTTGGATTTTTAGCGATGTGCCGTTGAATGATCCCGGTTCGGGATTGAATCCACTCATCACTGGTATCTACCATTAGTTCCAAGTCCTGATTGGTCAAGGTTTCTTCTGGAACATAGCTCCCAACGGCTGTTATTGCTGCTTTTTTGGCTTGGTTTAGCATATAAACTTCGCTTTTTTCTGCACTTAGTTTAGTGAAGATAGGAGGTTTTTTATAAAAACAAATTGCTTTTAAAAAAAAATGCTCTCTGGAATTTCAGAGAGCAGAGTGTCTTTTTGAGACGATCGATTAAGCTTCAGCTACTTCGGTGTTGTCGATAAGGACTTTTCCTTTGTAGTACAACTTTCCTTCGTGCCAGTGCGCACGGTGGTACAAGTGAGCTTCACCTGTAGTTTTGTCTACTGCAATTTGAGAAGGAGCCGCCTTGTAATGCGTTCTTCTTTTGTCTCTTCTTGTTTTCGATATTTTTCTTTTAGGATGTGCCATCGTATTCCTTATTTACGTTTGTTATAATAAATCTTTTAATTTGTTCCATCGCGGATCGTTGTTGTTTTGTTCCGCTTTGGGTTGTAATTCTTCTAGTTTTTTTAATATGTCTGATTGAAGGGTTCCGTCTTCTACCCCTGGATGGATTCGTTTTGCCGGCATAGACAAAACCACCATTTCATAAATGGGTTGTGCAACATCCAGCTGATAACTCCCGTGCGGTAAAATCAACAATTCTTCGTTGTCATCATTGTAGGCTTCCCCGAACTTGACGATCCAATCAAAAGTAGTTTTGATGGCGTAATCGAACGGTTCATCGGTTACATCGCAAGGAATGTTAACCGTGCCTTTAGCCATAAATTTGAGATTCAAAATACTTGATTTCTTCTCAAATTGAAGGCTAACATTGATTTTAGAGGAATTGAACTCTTCATAATCAAAAGCGTCAAAGAACGTATTGTCAATGGCAAAATGGAAATCGTGAAGACCCTCTTTCAGACCAACAAATGGAATGATATATTCAGTCAATTGATCCATTGTCTTGCTATTGAGCCTGCAAATTTATAAAAAAAAAGAGAGTGTAAAAGCTTTAAACAGAGATTTCTCCCTTTTTTTCTTCCTGAATGGCTTGAGTTTCACTGCGTTCAAAAAATACATCACGAGCCAAAAAGAGTGCTTCTTCAAAAGAACTGACCTCTGCCACGCTTTTTCCTGCAATTTCAAAGGCCGTTCCATGATCGGGAGAGGTCCTTACTTTATTGAGTCCAGCGGTAAAATTTACCCCTTTTCCAAAAGCGAGGGTTTTAAAGGGGGTTAAGCCTTGATCGTGATAGGAAGCTAATATCCCATCGAACTGAAGGTGTTGCTGTGCGCCAAAAAAACTATCTGCAGCATAAGGCCCGTAGACAAGTTTTCCGTTTTCGTTTAATTCTTTTAGCTTGGGACGTAAAACTGCATCGTCTTCTTGACCGATTACCCCTTTGTCTCCTGTATGCGGATTGATTCCTAAAACCGCAATTTTAGGTTTCGAAATTCCAAAATCAAGTTTTAGACTTTCCTCCATCAGTTTCACTTTCTTTTCAATCAACTCTCCTGTAATGGTTGCAGCAATGTCTTTTACTGGAATATGATCGGTCAACAGTCCAACACGGAGTGTTTCCGCTACCATAAGCATCAAACTGTCTCCGCCCAGTTCTTTTGCCAGATAATCTGTATGACCGGGAAAGGAAAAGCTTTCGGATTGAATGTTGTGTTTATCTATCGGTGCCGTAACCAAAACATCGATCTCCCCTTTTTTTAGAGCTTGCGTGGCTTTGGTTAGGGATTTTAGCGCATACATTCCACTTTCTTTATTGGGCTGTCCAAAGCTTGTTTTAAAATCGTGTAATCCCAGCTCAACAACATTGAGCTGATTGTTGCTAAACTTCCCTGGGTTTTTGGCGATGGAAAATGAGGTTCTTAACCCCAATTGTTTCCGTTGATCGTTTAGGGTTTTACCTTGAGCATAGACGACGGGAGTAAAAAAATCAAAAATGCGTTTGTCTTCAAAAGCTTTCAATACCAGTTCTATTCCTATGCCGTTGGGATCCCCTACTGAGATTCCCAAGGTTATTTTCCTTTTTTGTTCCATCCAAATGGGGGATTAATTCCTACTTTTATTGCAAAGTTAATCATTATAACTGAGCCTATGTTTACTGGAATCATTGAAGCCTTTGGAATCGTTAAAAATTTAGAGCAAGAAGCTGAAAATTTAAACCTTACTCTAGAAAGTCCTATCACGTCAGAATTGAAAATTGATCAAAGTCTTGCGCACAATGGCGTTTGTTTGACGGTAGTTAAAATAGATGGAAATGCCTACACGGTAACGGCCATCAAAGAAACACTTGACAAAACCAACCTTGGAGATTTGGCTCTTGGAGATAAAGTAAATCTGGAACGGGCTATGCTAATGGGAAGCCGTTTGGATGGCCACATTGTACAGGGTCATGTAGATCAGATTGGAACTTGCACCGCTATAGCAGAAGAAGGGGGGAGTTGGAAGTTTTCTTTTCAATACGATGCCGCACTAAACAATATTACCATTGAAAAAGGTTCCATTACTGTAAACGGCACAAGCTTGACCGTTGTCGATTCTGGTAGAGATACCTTTTCGGTTGCCATTATACCTTATACCTATGAACATACTGTTTTTCATCAATTCAAGCTGGGGACACGTGTAAACCTAGAATTTGACTTGATTGGCAAATACATTACCAAAATGCAAGCCCTGAAGTAGCCATATTTTTTGTACTTTGATAGGGTATTAAACGACACTATATTTATGGAAATTTTAGAACTCTCCACCATTCTTTTGATTTTGGCTTCGGCTTTTTCATTGATCAATATTCGGCTTTTAAAGCTCCCTATGACCATTGGGCTGATGATATTGGCCATCGTTTTATCGGTTATAATTCTGAGCATAGGGGTAATTTATCCTCCATTTTTAGCGGAGGCTACTTCCCTAACGCAAAAACTTGATTTTAGCGAACTGCTGGTCAATGTAATGCTTCCCTTTTTACTTTTTGCAGGAGCCATTAGCGTCAATGTTCACGAACTTTTAAAAGACCGTGCAACCATTCTTTTTCTTGCCACTTTTGGGGTTCTGTTTTCGACTTTTGTCGTAGGTACAGGAGTACACTATTTGATTCAACTGCCCTTCTTTGGACTTCAAAATCTAGGACTAACCTATGTAGATTGTCTTTTGTTTGGTGCCCTTATAGCCCCTACAGATCCCATAGCCGTCCTTGCGATGGTGAAAAAAATGAACCTTTCCTCCATTACAGAAACACGCATTGCAGGAGAATCTTTATTTAACGACGGAATTGGTGTAGTGGTGTTCCTCACCCTTTTAAACATAAAAATTGATGGTGTAGAAAACATTACCGCAGCTAGTGTAGGCAGCCTTTTTGTAACAGAAGTTCTCGGAGGGATTTTTCTAGGCGCGGTCATGGGATATCTTGGGCTTAAACTTTTAAAATACATTGAAAACGAACATACAGAATTGGAAGTTTTGATCACGCTTTCCTTGGTTCTTTTATTGCCAATCATTTCCCATAAATTTCATTTTTCTGCAGTTTTAGGGGTTGTGGTCATGGGGCTGTTTTTAAATCAGAATATCGATACAGACAAAGATGAAGATGGCCTACAACGCGCTATGGGAGATTATGTCTATAAATTTTGGCACCTTTTAGATGAGACACTGAACGCTATCTTATTCATTCTGATTGGGATTGAAATTTTACCCATTTTTAGCGGCTTCCAGAGCAGCTTTATTTTTGTAGCCCTTTTGGTTGTTCCCCTAGTTGTGCTTGCCAGATGGATAGGCGTAAGTATACCCATTGGCCTATTGTCTTTGAAAAAAACCTTTGAAAAAAGAACCGCCCTCATCATCACCTGGGGTGGGTTGCGTGGCGGACTAAGTGTCGCATTGGCACTTAATCTCCCTGAAAGTCTAGGAGATGGGAAAGGATTGATTTTGTTTCTCACCTATGCCGTGGTCTTATTTACCATTTTAGTTCAAGGGTTAACCCTTAAAAAAATTGTTAAATCCTAAGACTTTTCCTTTCCTTTTAATAATTTTGAAGGGAATAGTTCGCACTGTGACAACAGTGATGTTTAATTTAATGTAGAAAGGAGGTGCTTATGTCTTATGAAAATCATTTGAGGAGAAACAGACAGGAAGTGCCTTTTACGGCAAGCTTCTAACTTGTTCTCCTTATCTATGGAATAAAAGCAGGCCGATGGGCCTGCTTTTTTATTTATTCTTTTTGCCTTTATAGACAAATCTGCTACCTTTAAATAAAGAGTTTTCATGGAAGAAATTTCACGCTTAGACCTCCAAAAATTTTTATCGAATCACCACAAGGATAAAGAGCAATTTGTTCAAGATTTAGGAAATGCTTTTGAAGAAATTGGATTTGTTATTCTCAAAGGGCATTCCATAACTTCAGATCTTACAGCGCCTTTATACGACCAAATTAAAGCGTTTTTTGACTTGGATGATGCCATCAAATCTACTTATGAAATTGAGGGAATGGCCGGTCAAAGGGGGTACACCTCTTTCGGAAAAGAACACGCAAAAGGACGGACTGAAGGCGATTTAAAAGAATTCTGGCATTTTGGACAATACAACATTCCCCCTGATCAAAGTGGCGTTCAATTGCCTGAAAATATTCTGGTTAAAGAATTGCCTGAATTTAATCGTCTTGGCAAAATAGTATTCCAAGCGCTAGAACAAACAGGAATGTCGTTATTGCAAGCCATCGCCCTTTATTTAAAGTTGGATGAACATTATTTTGACAATTATGTCCGTTACGGAAATTCCATTTTACGTCCTATCCATTACCCGCCAATTAAAACGGCCCCAAAAGATGCCGTTCGTGCAGCACCACATGGTGACATAAACTTGATTACCCTGTTGATGGGTGCCCACGGCAAAGGATTGCAAGTAAAAACCAAATCTGGGCATTGGATAGATGCCATTGCAGAAGAAGGAGATTTGATCATTAATATGGGAGATATGATGGCCCGCCTGACCAACAATAAACTAAAATCAACCGTACATCAGGTTGTAAATCCACCGAAAGAACATTGGGGAAGCTCGCGTTATTCCATTCCCTTTTTTATGCATCCTGCCCCAGAAATGCCCTTAAATTGTCTTGAAAATTGTATTGATGCTGAACATCCAAAAGCATATGAAGACTGCTCTGCCGGAGATTATCTGAATCAACGCTTGATAGAACTTGGACTTAAAAAATAACCCATGACAACAGAAACCCTTTTTACCCTTGCCAACAGTTCTATGCTGCTGTTTTGGTTTTGCCTGATTGCGCTTCCAAAAACAAAAATTACACAAACACTCATTTCATATCCCTATATTCCACTCATTCTAAGTCTGTTTTACCTTTACTTTATGGGTCAAGGATCCGGGTTGGTGGAAGCAGATTTCACGAGTCTAGAAGGCATCGTCACCTTGTATAAAAACAGTACCCCAGAAATGGCCGCCGCCGGATGGATGCACTATTTGGCCTTTGATTTTTGGGTGGGTGCGGGCTTGCTTCGTGAGGGTCAAAAAAAGAGTCTTCCTCAAGGGATAATGGTCCTTCCTTTGCTTGCAACATTTATGCTGGGACCCGTTGGAATACTGCTTTATAGCCTCTTTTCGTGGGGCTATGCTAAAATGAAAAAAGCTTAGTCTTTCTGTTGTTTTCTAAGGATCAGAAGCGCCAAAACACCAAAAAATCCAAAAAGAAAACCGATCCAAAATCCAAAACGGTGAGAACGCCCCTTTTGTTCTGAGATATAGGCTCCTATAGCTCCGGTAATGACCCCTAAGGCTAGATAAGTTGTCAGAGAAAGTGGTTCCATGAATTAAAAAGTATAGTGCAGCTGTAAAATGATTCTTCTTCCTGGCTCATCTGCAAAATAACGCATTCGATTTAAATAATTACGAAAAGCAGTATTTCCCAAATTTTCAAGGGTCAATCGTAAAGATAAGGGCTTCTCCTTAAAATCGTATACGATTTCTGCTCCCCAAAGATGATAGGCGTCTGGGGGGGTGCTTGCATCTACTTCCACCCTGGAGATTTCTCCGTTTTCAATAAAATCATAAAAAAAGTTGTTGTTGGGAAAATTATTCTGAGCAGCGGTATAATTGCTGTGCAAGACCACCGATAACGGCTTTTCTGGAATACGCCAACGCAAACTATTTTGCTGATTCAATGGGGGGATGTCTACTAAGGGGCGTGCATTATCTTCTTCTTTCCCAACTACCCATGACGTTTTTGCACTCCACTGCAAATGAGGAGCAAGCTGCCACTGCCAATCAAAATCAAACCCGTACAAATTAGCCGCCGTTTGTCTGTATTGCCATACTTGAAAAGCACCACGTACGGTTTGATCTATCCCAGAAGGCTCCAACAAAATATAATCTGCAATCGCATTGTAATACCCTGAAAGTGTTCCACTCAGACGCTTATTTTTATACGTCATGGAGAGCAAGGTTTTTTGGGCAGTTTCATTCGATAAGCCCAGAACACCCAGTTCTATGGTCGCCAAGGCATGGTGAAGGCCATCACTAAACAATTCTGAAGGGTTAGGAGATCGATTGATGTAACCGTAGTTCAGATTGACCGAAAATGCATCGCTAAAATTCTGCTGGATCCCCAGAGAAGCAGAAAAATTCCCGTATCGTAAATTCTGCTCTGTCAAATATTGACTGGAATTGGTTCTTCTGATGATGGTTGATGCATACAATGCGTCATAGCCTCTCGCTTCCCAATCCGATATGCGATAAAACTTTTTTGCATTCATCCAATCGTAATCGTATCGCATTCCTGCTTCCAATTGAAAGTTATTGGAAGGATAATACGTCGTCGTAAAATACGCTCCTGCTTGAATCCTTTGATAATCGGGGATCAAACGTTTTACTCCCGTGTCTGGGTCTGAAAAATTATCCTGAAAGGAAAAAGAAGTTCCAGCTGCCCAGGAAAGGGTTTCTTTTTGAGGGGTTAGAAAATCCACTAAAAAAGAATGGGTTTGCAGCAGTATGTCCAATGCAGGAACAGAACTGGGCACCCCTCGTCTAACATCAAATTCTTGACGTCTATTGCGTTGATAAGCATAGGCTGTTTCTAACCGATTTCCAGCATCAAATGTTTTTTGATATTTCAGTTTTAGGGTATGGTGTTGGGTGAATTGTTTGGGGCTGTTGATTTCACGTGTAAACGGTTTTACCCTCAATGGCACTCCAGAGGAAACGGCGCGGTATAGGTCTCCAACATTACCCAAATGCGCTGCCGATAAGATGCCAACTGTTTTTTGAAAATAAGAATACCCTGCGGTCCACTTTTGAGTGATGGTGTTCCTTCCGCCTCGGATGCTAATCTGTTTTTCATTCAACCCGGTATTGGATAATACATAGTCTGGTGCGCTTAGATCGCCTCCAAACCTCAAACTTGCGTTACTTGAAATAAAATAGCCTTGATCCGTTGTTTTATGAAATTTTACAAGGGTGGTGGGTTGCTTACCGTTGTCCTGATAAGCTAGAGATACACTGCCAAAAAGGCTGTCTTTAATGCGTAGTTTTTTGGGGATTATTTTTATCACTCCCCCGAGAGCATCCCCTCCATAACGAAGCGCTGAAGACCCTTTGATCAACTGAATATTATCCGCTTCACCAATGCTAACGCTAGGCGCATGGTCCGCGCCCCATTCATGGTCTTGCAAACGATTGCCGTCATTGACAATAACTACGCGACTTCCGGAAAGCCCATGTACGACAGGTTTGACTAGGTTGCTGCCTGTTTTAAGAGTGTTTACACCTGAAAGAGCGGTAAGCGCATCGCCTAAATTTTGTGTAGTGTATCGCATTAATTCTTTGGAAGACAAGGCCGTCTCTATTCCAGTAACACTATTTTTTTTCAAACTTTTATCCGCCACTATGATTTCTTCAAGTTCCGTAAGATGATGCTCTAGGAAAAAGCTTTTTACCACTGATGAAGGAACCTTTGCTTTTACGGTTATGGGGCTGCAGCTGGGGTGTTCTAGGATAAAAGTATAACTGCCTTTACATAGCGCAGTAAACCCAAACGTTCCCTCTTGGGTGGTTTGTACTTCTCTGTTTTGTTCAATCAAAGTGACTTTTACTCCCGCTAGCGGGAGTTTGTCATGGAGATCGTACACTTGTCCCAAAAAGACAGCGTCACACTTTTGACTGTAGAGAAGACCTGTGCATGTTAACAGCACAAAAAAAACAAATCGGATGTTCACGGTTTAAATATACGGGGATAAACCAACGTTTAACCCCGCAATTAAATTTATTGAATGGTTACAGGAAAGTTAACCTCAACATCTGTTTCTCCGCCAAAATCATTCCGCGAAGAACCGCTTTTTGTGTTGGGTTCGTGAATTAAATACACTCGAGCTGTTCCTGTGCTTGCAGCTGCAGTGGTCCAAACTGTACGCAAATTTATTCCTACCGAATTGCTGTCCGTAACATCTGTACTTGAAGAAGCAACGGTCAGGTTTGCCCCAGCCGTTTCAATGAACACAAAATGTTCGTCCGCTTCTTCTATTACTTCTTCGGTAATGTTATCTACCTCCGATGCGTCAGAAGCATCATAAAAACTCAATGAAACTTGGTAGCTTGAATCTGCGTTTAAAGTAACAGTAGGTGTGGTTTCTCCTTCGTTCCACGTATAGGTTTGTGGTTGTATTGTACCGGTTTCAAAAACAGAAAGAACGACACGGTTGATTTCTTCTTCTTCGTTGATTTCCTCTGGATCGTCTTTTTTACAAGAAGTGAATACAAATAGAAAGGCCAATAATGGCAATGCAAGGGTTGAAAAATGTTTTTTCATTTTACTATTATTTTTTTGATTACTGAAATTGATTAGATTGGGAAGGGCGTATCAAAAAATAAAGGAGGCCCGCGTAAACTGGGCAATGCAATTGAAGATTGACCTTCTTTTGCAGTATAAAAAGAAAAATAGTGTTTCTGTATTTCTGTTACATTTCCGTTGTAAACATAAAATCCAAAGTCAACAAAGGGTTCTGTATATAAAAAATGAAAGGCGCATTCTGCTTCGCTTTCATGAAAATGAAGTTTGCTTTCATCGCATTGGCGTTCCTCTTGGTGGGCTCCAAAAAGGTGCAAATACTGCATTCCCTGGGTAGAAAGGAGTGCCCCAAGCAACAAAAAAACAAAGCCTATATGTCCGCGTTTTCTGGCCATAATTTTACCAAATGTAGAAAATCTAGATGTATTCCTTTTGCACTTGAACAAAAACTAAACCATTTTACAGTTATTTCTCCTTTTGCAAGTAAAATAGTTAAGTTTACAGCATGCAAGAAAAGAAGAATGTTTCCTTTAAGTGGGCCTTTCGAGAATACATCTGGCCAAGAAGAAAAATTGTATCCATTGGGCTAGCGCTGATCATTGTCCGAAGCCTCTCAGGCTTGGTCCTCCCCTATGCAAGTAAAGCCTTAATTGATGAAGTTATCCCATCAAAAGACACCAATGCATTGCAGTACTTGCTACTCGCAGTAGGGGTAGCGTTGTTGTTACAATCCGTAAGCTCGTTTTCACTCACCCGATTATTGAGTGTAGAAGCCCAGCATTTGATCTCTGTATTGCGTGCCAACGTACAAAAAAAATTATTGACCCTGCCCGTTAGCTTTTTTGACAACCAAAAAGCAGGAGCCTTGGTTTCCCGTGTAATGACTGATGTTGAAGGAGTGCGTAATCTGGTAGGAACCGGTTTGGTTCAATTGATTGGCGGATCCATTACCGCCTTGATTTCCTTATTCATATTGATCAACATCAACGGTTGGATGACGCTTTTCGTCTTGGTACCGGTGGGTATTTTTGCTGTCATTGCCTTAAAGGCTTTTGGGTTTATTCGGCCCATTTTCCGAGAAAGAGGAAAACTCAATGCAGAAGTCACCGGCCGCTTGACCGAAACCCTTAATGGAATCCGAGTCATCAAAGGGTTCAATGCTGAAACGCAAGAACAAAAAACATTTGAAAAAGGAGTAGAACGTCTTTTCCTAAACGTAAAAAAGAGTTTAACCGCTACGGCCTTTATGACCAGTGCTTCTACTTTTTTATTGGGGATTGCCTCTGCCGGGATCATGGGCATTGGGGGATATTTTATCATGCAAGGCAGCATGACCTATGGAGAGTTTGTTTCATTTACCTTGTTTTTAGGGTTTATGATTGCCCCCATCGTACAAATGAGCAATATTGGAAGTCAATTGACCGAAGCCTTTGCTGGGCTAGACCGTACCCAAGAACTCATGGGAACCGCAGAAGAAGATGATCCAAACATTCGTACCCAATACTTGAAGAGCGTGGAAGGGGACTTGGCTTTTGAAGGGGTGTCTTTTGCCTACGAAGGCAATAAAGAAGTACTGCACGACATTTCATTTCAGGCCAAAAAAGGAGATGTAATTGCCCTTGTCGGCTCTTCCGGTTCAGGAAAGTCTACCATTGCTGGCTTGGCTTCGGGCTTTTTAAATCCATCCAAAGGCCAGGTAAAAATAGACGGACAAGATTTAGGTAAAATAAATTTAAGAAGCTTTCGAAAACACTTGGGTGTAGTGCTACAAGACGACTTTTTATACGAAGGGACCATCAAAGAAAACATCCTTTTTCCTCGCCCAAATGCTTCAGATAAAGAAGTAGAAATTGCTGCGAATGGAGCTTATGTAACAGAATTTACAGATCGGTTTGAAGATGGCCTTGAAACCCTTATTGGGGAACGCGGGGTAAAACTATCTGGAGGACAACGGCAACGCATTTCAATTGCTAGGGCACTGTTGGCAAAACCTGATTTGGTCGTTTTAGATGAGGCAACATCCAATCTGGATACTGAAAGTGAACGTTACATTCAAGAAAGTTTAACTGCACTGATGCATCAACGTACTACTTTAGTCATTGCTCACCGTTTGAGCACCATTCAAAAAGCAGATCAAATCTTGGTTGTGGAAGAAGGACAAATTGTGGAACGTGGAAAACACCAAGAACTACTGGATAAAAAAGGGCGGTATTTTGAGCTGTACACCTACCAGACGCGCATGTAATTTAAATTTTCTATTTTAATGCTGTAATTATCGAATAACATGAAACGAATTTTAGTTTTATTGGCTTTTTACAGTCTTTCTTTTTTAAGCGCACAAAACCGTAAAGAATCTCCCTGGCATATTGTTGCAGACGATATTGACCCGAATAATTATTATGGTGTAACCGTCGCCAACGGAATGGTAGGAATGATTTCTTCTCCAGAGCCATTAAAAGTCAAAGACGTGGTCCTCAACGGGGTTTACGATTATTACCAGCGCGGCCGTGTCAGTAATATCCTGAAAACCTTTAGCCATATGAACATGCATCTAGAGGTGGACAAGCGCCGTATAGACCGAAATCAAATAAAAGGCTATGCACAAACCCTTGACATGCAAAAAGCAGAACTCATTACCCGTTTTTCCGTTCCTAAAAAGGTGGACGTAAAACACCGCTTGATGTCATTGCGGAATTTGCCGTACACAGCCATGAGTATTGTAGAAATCACTGCACTGTCAGATGTTGAAATTGTTCCCATCAATTATATAGAAACACCCAATCATATTTCTGATGTGCGCAACCTCTATGCAGAAATAGACCGCCCCCACGTATTAATTCCATTAATGAGCTCCGTAGGGTATAGCCCAGGGAAGAAAAAAGTAGCTGCCTCTACCTCCTTTATTTTTCCAGAAAAGCATGGACAAGAACCCAAGATAATCCACGAAGATTGGGATTACAATATGCATTTGATGAAATTTAAAAAACAACTGAAAAAAGGAGAAACCTATCGTTTTGCTTTGGTCGGTTCTACCCTTTCTTCTGTCCAAAACAATGACCCCCATAACGAAGCTGAAAGGCTCACGCTTTTCGCAAAATTAGAAGGCATTGAACGCCTGTATACAGCGCATCAAAAAGCATGGAAAACCCTATGGGAAAGTGACATTGTCATCGAAGGCGATTTACGTTCTCAACGGGCAGTACGTTCGGCCTTATATCATCTGTATTCTTTTGCACGAAAAGGAACGGCTTACTCTCTTTCCCCCATGGGACTTTCTGGCTTGGGCTATAACGGTCATGTTTTTTGGGATACAGAGTTGTGGATGTATCCGCCGCTGTTGGTGCTTCAACCGGACATTGCCCGTTCTCTTTTAGAATACCGATATCAGCGTTTAGACGCTGCAAAAGAAAATGCTTTTTCTCATGGGTATGACGGCGCCATGTTCCCTTGGGAATCTGCCGAAGATGGCTCTGAAGACACCCCCATTTGGGCCTTAACAGGACCCTTTCAGCAACACATTAGCGCTACCATAGGCTGGGCTTTTTGGAAGTATTATGAAGTAACTCAAGACAAGGAATGGCTATTGAATAGAGGATATCCAGTCCTGAAAGAAGTAGCCCGTTTTTGGGCGAGTAGAGTAGAACGAAATGGCCCCGGACGTTATGAAATCAACAATGTCATTGGTGCCAATGAGTGGGAAGAAAACATTGACAACAATGCCTTTACCAACGGCATGGTAAAAACCGTTATGGAATATGCTGCATTGGCGGCAGAAGCCTTGGGAAAAACCCCGCCTAAAGATTGGCGTCACGTGGCGGAAAACATTCCAATTTTAAAATTCCCTGACGGCACGACCAAAGAAAACGAAACCTATGCCGGACAAATCATCAAGCAAGCGGATGTAAACCTTCTGTCCTATCCCCTAAAAGTGGTGACAAAGAAAGAAGACATCTTGCGTGATCTAAATTATTACGAACCTCGGTTTTCTTCTGACGGTCCTGCAATGGGAGGCGCCATCCTATCCGTACTAGCAGCGCGTCTGGGAAATGCAGAACGCGCATATAAGATGTTTGAAAAAAGTTATCAGCCCAATGAGCTTCCACCTTTTTCTGTAATCGCTGAAACAGCAGGGGGAACCAATCCTTATTTTGCAACCGGTGCTGGCGGAATGTTACAAGCAGCACTCTTTGGTATCGGTGGCTTGGATATACAATCCAGTGGGGTCAAGCAATTGCCCACGACGCTCCCAAAAGCATGGAAATCCCTTAAGATTAAAGGGATTGGGAAAAATAAAGCAACCTTTACTGTAAAATAAAATAACATGAAAAAATGCATTTCCCTATTATTACTGCTTCTCCCTTTTGGATTGATCGCTCAAGTCTACCAATTTGAAAAAGAAGGAAAAACACATAGAATTTTAAAAGACAAGCTCTATCTCATCGAAACTGTTTACGATACAGAAACGGCAGAATTTGTCTTGTCTAGAGGGGGATTTTATGCCCAAAACAATACCGAGATAGAAGTGCAATTTGAGTTCAACTCAAATTATGAACAAGACGGTTTAAAAACCATTGCTTATCCCTCCGTTAATTCTTGGGTCCAAATCTCTAATCCTGACCAAGCCTTGGAAGGAAAATGGCTGATGGCTGGACGGGTAAAACCCGAAGGAGAACAACGCCGGGATTTGAATCGCTCGCGTAAAACCATGAAATTTCTCTTGGATGGATACTTTCAATGGACGGCTTTTGATACCGCATCCATGTCCTTTAAAGGATGCGGAGGGGGTACTTACAGCGCAAAAGACGGAGCCTATGTGGAAACCCTAAATTATTTTTCAAGAGACAACAGCAAAGTTGGCAAGGTTCTCCCCTTTGCGTATACACAAAAAGGAGACGATTGGTACCATAAAGGTTTTAATAGCAAAGGGGGGCCAATGCACGAAATTTGGCATAAACGCCCTATAAAATAGCCCTTAGTCGTTACCCACAAGTACATCCGTACCTAAATATCGATCTTCACTGTTGGTAAACCATGCCCTTACTTTTGGCATTTTAATGCCTTGGACAACCGTTTCTTCTGACATTAAAATGTATTCGCCATCATTTTTTATCTCGTCGTGATAAAATTGATAGTGTCTTAGTTGGTGGGTGTTGATGTCAAAATAGAAATACCAAGTGTCTTTTCCGACCCTCTCGTCGTAGCGGACTTTAATGCAGTCGTATGTTTTTCCTTTAAAAGTCTTTCTAATTACTTTTTGGTCTATCCGTGTTCCAGGGTCTTTTAACTTCATCGGTAGGCCATAGAGATAGACGTAATAGTTTCTCCTTTTGGTGGTTTGCTTACAATCTAAACGGTGTTTTTTCGCTTCTTCACTTGTAAATGACTTGCTGTCATTTAGCCAATGTGTGCAGGCTCCCGCTTTCCATTCTTCTTGAGTGGTTATCCCATCTTGTGTGATGATACTTTGAAAAAACTGCCTTGGAAAATCCAAAGTGATTTGGGTTACTCTTTTAGGACGATTGGGGGTTTCCATTGCGATGGAAAATTCCCCTTTAAACTGATTCCAATTTCCATTTGGGTCATGATAGGCAATGCTTTTTTCCAACAAAGCCTCTGCCGTTAATTCTTGACCGTTCAAGAAACTACTGAATAAAACCAAGCTGAAATGCAGGCATTTGTTCATCTTAGTTGCGGTAATCTAAAGCGGGTTCACGATCCCCCAACAGTGGAATATAGTTAAAATCTTCGCCCCGAATGGTTAAAAATTCCTTCTTTACTTCTTTGATAAAGTCTGGGTCATCTAGCAATTGCATCCCCGTAAGGGCAAGGGCTTTGGCGGCGATCATCATCCCTTTTGAACCAAGAGATGTTCCTCCGGCAGCTACCGCTTGCCAAGAATGTGCTGGTGTTCCAGGCACCCAAGTAGCTGCGCGTAAGCCTGCGGTAGGTACGGTATAACTTACATCTCCAACATCTGTAGATCCCCCTGATTTTGAATTTAATGTGTATGGCTCTACCGCTTTGATGTATTTTAAGTCCAAAGGCTTGCCCAATGATTTTGCAATTTCTTTTGCAAAGGCCATTTCTTTATCGTCATAATCATACCCGCCTATTTCGGTAAAGTTTGCGTGTACTCTTTTTTGGAGCAGTGGAACATACAATAAGTCATGCGTCCCTCCTATCATTTCATACTCCATAGTTGTCCCTGTTCCTAATGCAGCGCCTTCTGCGGCTTTTACAATACGATCAAAGAGTTTTATTACCTCATCCCTTCTAGGATGTCTAGAGTAATAATACACTTCCGCAAAATCGGGAACAACATTGGGTGCTTCGCCCCCACGTGTTATAACATAATGTATGCGGGCAGAGGTATCCATATGTTCGCGCATCATATTGGTCATATAATTGAGTGCTTCAACGGCATCTAATGCAGAACGGCCTTCTTCTGGAGCGCCAGCAGCATGTGCAGAGCGACCATAAAAACGAAACTTGGCAGACTTATTTGCAAGCGCTGGACGCGGGTTAGCAGAATTTCCGCTTCCGGCATGCCAATGAAGCGCGACATCCACATCGTCAAATAAACCGGCACGCGTCATGTAAACTTTTCCAGAACCCCCTTCTTCTGCTGGGCACCCGTAAAAACGAATGGTTCCCTTGATTTTATTTTCTTCTATGTATTCTTTTACACTGATTGCAGCAGCTGCAGAGGCGGTTCCAAAGAGGTGATGGCCACAAGCATGCCCGGCACGTTTTCCGTTTGACTCTTTGTAGGGAACTGCTTTTTGAGACAAACCGGGCAAAGCGTCATACTCTCCTAAAATCGCGATCACGGGTCCACCATTATTGTATTCTGCCACAAAAGCAGTTGGAATTCCAGCGACTCCTTTTTGAATGGAAAAGCCTTTTTTGGCTAAGGTTTGCTGAAGCAATCTACTGCTTTGCTCTTCTTGGTAGCCCATCTCAGCATAATCCCAAATGGTCATGGCTATCTCCGAATACTCCCCCTTTTTTTGATCCAAGGCAGCCAGTTGTTTTTGATGGGGTTCTTGGGCAAAAAGACCTAGAGTAAAGAACAATAAATAGAAGAGTGATTGGTTTTTCATGGTGTAAAATTTTATGAAAGCTACTCTTTTTTTTAGAGAAAATGAATTCTGCATTCTATTCCTAAAAAAGTCTTTATTTTCGTAGGTAAACCAGTGAATTATATTCATTTAAATCCTTAGGCATGAAATCAGATGATCAGCGAATCATTCGGGTGGAAGAAAGTTTTTTAATCCTGCGAAAAAGCAAGAGTGCATTTACCTCTGCTTTTTATACCCATTTGTTTTCCGAAGCGCCTGAAATTATTCCTCTGTTTAAAAACACCTCAATGGAGGTTCAGAGTGAAAAGCTTTATGAATCGCTCATATTATTGGTTGAAAACTTACGAAACCCTGAGTTACTGGCCAGTGTTTTAAAGCCTTTAGGAAAGGCCCATGTAAACTACGGGGTAAACACAAGTCATTACCCCATCATTGGAAAATGTTTGTTGGACACCCTAGAAGGGCACCTAGAAGAAGCCTGGACCCCTGAGGTAAAAAAGGCTTGGGAAGACACTCTTAACGCTGTAGTTGGCCTAATGCTTGAAGGAGCAGGAACCCCGCTACAAGCGGTAGAAGCGGTTGAAGAAGAGGCCGTCGTAAATAAAAATGTAGACGTACATGCCCTTGTTGAAAATAGTTTTGTGCTGGTTAGGGAACACAAGGAGGCATTTGCAAAACGGTTTTACGAAATTTTATTTGAAGAATCACCGCAATTGAAACCCTTGTTTAAAGAAACCAACATGCATCGGCAATCTGAAAAGCTTTATGAGTCCTTGGTTCTTTTGGTAGAAAATATCCGCAATCCTGATGTGCTAAAAAGTGTTTTAGGACCCTTAGGACAAAATCATAAAGCCTATGGAGCCATTGAGCAACACTACCCCTTTGTTGGGTCAGCGCTTTTAAAAGCATTGGAAGAATACATTGGAGACGCTTGGACCAAAGAAGTTGCTCAAGCTTGGACGGACACCTACGGTGCAGTAATGGATATGATGCTTGCTGGAACAGAAAATACCGTAAATATCGAAGCGGACGATGTACCAGAAGAAGTATTGTCTGAAAAAAAAGAAGACATTTCAAAGCGAAAGAAAAAATCCCGCCTAACCTACATCCAAAAACAAAAGCTTAGAACCCGCAGAACGCTTTTGACGCTTTTTGCACGCTGGTTCTGGAAAAGCCCAAAATGGACGATTGGTCTTTTGGCAAGTGTATTCTTCTTCATCTTGGTTGCAATAGCACAATACGTCCCAGGGCTTCAAATTGTTTTGGATGCACTAGAACCACTCAGTATTTTCTTAGCGGTTTTGCTAATCGTAAAAGAATCTCCCGAACGAAAAAGACAATTTCATTATCAAGCCTGGTCCATTATTGACGGAGCTACAGGAATTGAAAATAGCCGTGCCCGCATCATTGCTCTGGAAGATCTCTGTGACGATGGGGTTCCGTTGTCTGACCTCAACCTAAACGCTGCACAACTTCCAGAGATTGAATTGAACGGTGCAGACCTTTCGCGGGTTAATTTCAATAAAGCTCAACTCAACGATGCAGAAATGTATTACGCCAACTTAGATCATGCCAACTTGAGTGAAGCCAATGCTCCAGGTATTATTTTGTATCGTTCCAACCTAAGTTTTACCAGTTTCAAAAAGGGAAATTTCAGTAGTGCCAATCTTAGCAAAGCCAATCTTATGTTTGCAGATTTAAGCGAAGGAAACTTTAGCGGAGTTAATTTTAGAGGCGCCCAACTGAAAGGAGCAAATTTTGAAGGAGCCTACATGAGTGGAGCAGATCTTACTGGAGCAGAAATCATATTGGAGGACTTGGAAAAAGCCTACCTGGTCAAAACGATACTGCCAGACGGTACGCTTCACGTATAAACGATTCTATTGTTTAAAAAAGTGCTTTTTAGGGAAAAAGGATTCTCTAAATTTATGCAAGAGTGGAGGAAATTAACTGCCGTATCTCCGCCTCCGTAATGGATGGATTCGCCCCTGCTTTAGAAGAAACCAAAGCCCCTACCGCACAGGCTTTTTGCATAGTTTTCTCGGCTGTTTCTTGCTGTAAAATGCCATCCAATAAGGTGGCTAAAAAGGAATCACCCGCCCCAACCGTATCTTGAACATTGACTTTAAAGCCCTTTTGTTTATAGACTTTCCCGTGAAGGTATAAAATCGCCCCATCGGCTCCTAGAGTAACACAGATTTGATCGGTATGGGTGGTCTCAGAAATGAATTTCAATTGACCTTCGTAATCGTTATCCTTTCCTCCTAAATATTTGCAAACTTCTGTCAACTCTTCTGTATTGAACTTAATAAAATCTGCAGCCAACATCAAATCCATTATATGGGAATGCGAATAAAATGGAGACCTTAAGTTGACGTCAAACACCTTGAATTTTGCTTTTTCTAAAAAAATATGCAAGGTGTTTTTTGATGCCTTACTTCTAGCGGCTAAACTGCCAAAAAGAAAAAGATCGGATTGGGCCAAGGCATCTTCCAATGATGTATTTACCTCAATATTGTCCCAGGCTACAGGGGTTATAATGTCATAAGAGGCAATGCCTTCTGGGTCTATTTCCACCTTTACTTTTCCGGTTGGAAGTGTTTTGTCTTTTTGGAGAAATTCTTGCGATAGCCCATTCTTGTTAAAATAGGCCCTGATTTCATGGCCATCATCATCGTCCCCTACAGCGCTTATGATTTTTGGGGCATATCCGTATGAAAGAAGACGAAGCGCAACATTTAATGGAGCCCCCCCTATTTTTTTTCCTTCTGGAAAAACGTCCCAAAGGACTTCACCAAAGCAAAAAATGGTCGATTTTTTTTTCATTTGATTCTGCTTTTTAACAATTGATCCGATATGAAAGAAAGCATTATTTTAAGGTTTGGCTGAGTTTTTCTAAAGAAACCCCTTTGGTTTCAGGCATATAGGCGTATACAAAAATCAGCTGTAAAACCATCATAAAAGCAAAAATGGCAAAGACCGCACCGGCTCCTATAACGGCAAATAAAACAGGCGTCATCGAAGGAATTATGGCCGCTAAAACCCAATGCGTAGAGGTCCCAAAGGCTTGTCCTGCACTTCGAAGATGATTCGGAAAGATCTCAGAGATAAAAACCCAAATCACCGCCCCTTGTCCAATGGCGTGTGAGGCGATAAATAAGAATAAAAAAATAGGCAATGTGCCTCCGTTCCACTCCAATAAGAAAGAGGCAGCTATTAGTGTCAAGGATACGATATAACCCACAGAGCCAATATACATGAGTACCTTTCTTCCTAAGCGGTCGATTAAATTGATTCCTAGTAGGGTAAATATTAGATTAACAAAACCGATCCCAACGCTGCTCAATAAAGCAGTGCTTTCGCCCAAGCCACCTGCTTCAAAAATTCTAGGAGCGTAATATAGAAAGGCATTGATCCCTGAAAATTGATTGAAAAAGGCGATAAAAAAAGCCAGTGCTAAAGGGAAACGATACCCCCGGTCAAAAAGGCTTTCTTTTGATGGCGTTTCGTCTTTTTGCTTTTCCATTTCTTTAATCAAAAAGTCTGCCTCTTTTTCTGAATAGGCTGCTGCCATGATCTTTTTCGCTTCCTTTTCTTTAGCGTGCAAAAACAAC
>CBFIJA010000024.1:0-23050 GCA_965662875.1 Candidatus Arcticimaribacter sp. | reverse complement strand
CATTTTAAATATTCTTTTGGCATCCAATATTCTATCGTATAAATTGCCACCATTTCCATGAAAATAAATAACCAGCTTATTTTTTTGTTGTTGATTATGTGAATAGTAAAATGCTTGCAAGTGTTCTTTGTCAGAGGTAATAATGAAAATTTCTTTTGCATTATCATCGAATTCTATTTTGTGAAATGTATTAGATTGATTCGGATAAAAGGTTAATTTATTTCTAATTGTTGAACAGCTAGATGTCACAAAAATAAAACCTAATAAAAAGAAAATCCAGACCATCTTAAACGCATTAAAAAAGTCCCCTAGATACATGACGTAATTTCGATTTATGTTTTTCATATGGAAGATGGTTTTGGGGCTACATCTCACAAATGTATATTTTAATGTAAAATACACCAAACGGGGATTGCTGACCTTGGTTAAAAAAACAAGAAAAGGGGAGTTTTAGTTTAAAACTCAGAGCTAAAATGAAACTGTACGCTTGGGTATTTTTGTTGGGTCATTTGTAGGGAGAACGCCGAGTCTGCCAAAAAGACCAATTGCCCTTGTTTGTCGGTAGCCAAAAACTTTTGTTTTACCCGTTTAAATTCTAAGAATTCTTCACTTTTATCATCTTCGGCCTCCACCCAACAGGCTTTGTGTACGTTGAGGTTTTCATAAGAACATTTTGCTCCATATTCGTGTTCCAGACGGTATTGAATGACTTCAAACTGGAGAACACCAACTGTTCCTATCACTTTTCGGTTGTTTAGACCCAGGGTAAACAATTGGGCTACTCCTTCATCCATCAACTGGTCGATTCCTTTAAACAACTGCTTGGCCTTCATTGGATCCGCATTGTTGATGTAACGGAAATGTTCTGGGGAAAAGCTAGGAATTCCTTTAAAGTTTATTTTTTCTCCCCCGGTGAGGGCATCGCCAATTTTAAAGTTTCCGGTATCGTGGAGTCCTACTATATCTCCAGGATAAGAAATGTCTACAATTTCTTTCTTTTCGGCAAAAAAGGCATTGGGGCTAGAGAATTTTAGTTTTTTGTTGTGACGTACATGCAGGTAAGGTTTGTTCCGCTCAAAGGTTCCGGAAACAATTTTGATAAAGGCCAAGCGATCGCGGTGATTGGGGTCCATGTTGGCATGTATCTTAAAGACAAACCCAGAAAAGTCTTTTTCGGTTGGGTCTATCAGGCGTTCTTCGGCTTCTTTTTTTAGTGGAGCAGGGGCAATGTCAATGAAGCAATCCAAGAGTTCTTGCACTCCAAAATTATTTAGTGCAGACCCAAAAAATACGGGCTGCAAATTTCCGTCCAGGTAGTCTTGGTTTGAAAATTCTGGATAAACCCCATCGATCAGTTCCAGTTCTTCCTTCAGTTGGGTATAGGCATTTTCGCCAATGGCTTCTTGAAGGGCGGGGTCCTCCAAATCGTCAAAAGAAATGCGTTCTGCCTTGCGTTGTTTTTGGTCGCCATCAAAGAGTTGTACGTTTTTTCCCCAGATGTTGTAGATGCCTTGGAATTCGTATCCCATCCCTATGGGGTAGCTCAACGGAGTAACGCTAAGGCCCAATTTTTGTTCTACTTCATCCATCAGGTCAAAAGCGTCTTTCCCTTCTCGGTCCAGTTTATTGATGAACACAATCATGGGAATTTTTCGCATGCGGCAGACTTCCACCAATTTTTCGGTTTGTTCTTCTACCCCTTTGGCCACATCTATGACCACAATAACGCTGTCTACAGCGGTAAGGGTACGGAAGGTATCCTCGGCAAAATCCTTATGCCCAGGGGTATCTAGAATATTGATTTTTTTGTCCTTGTAAATAAAAGCCAAGACAGAGGTGGCAACGGAGATTCCCCGTTGGCGTTCAATTTCCATAAAGTCACTGGTCGCCCCTTTTTTTATTTTATTCGACTTTACCGCTCCGGCTTCTTGAATGGCCCCTCCAAAAAGGAGTAGTTTTTCCGTTAGGGTCGTTTTCCCAGCATCGGGGTGAGAGATGATTCCAAAGGTTCGTCTTTTGGCAATTTCGTCTAAAAACATGTGCGAATAAAATTTGTCAAAAATACCATTATATCCTGGAAGGAGGGGTGCCCTAAAATAGGTTTTTGGATTTTTTATCGGTACTTTTGAAGCGCATGAAAGAAGAAAAAGTAATCCTTGTAAATGAGCAGGACCAACCCATTGGCTTAATGCCCAAAATGGAAGCGCATGAAAAAGCGGTATTGCACCGTGCCTTTTCCGTTTTTGTTTTTAATGCCAAAGGAGAGTTGATGTTGCAGCAACGTGCGTTGCACAAATATCATTCTCCGGGTTTGTGGACCAACACCTGTTGCAGCCATCAGCGCGATGGTGAAAGCAACTTGGCTGCAGGAAATCGCCGTTTGCAAGAAGAAATGGGGTTTGCTGTGCCCCTAAAAGAGTTGTTTCATTTTATTTACAAAGCGCCCTTTGACAATGGGTTAACAGAGCACGAACTGGACCACGTAATGGTAGGTTATACAGAAGTGGCTCCGGTGATCAACCCCGACGAGGTGGCGGCTTGGAAATGGATGGACATGGATGCCATTGCGGCAGACATGCAAAAACAACCCGAACAGTACACCGCATGGTTTAAAATTATTTTTGACCGTGTACACACCCACCTAAAAAAAAGCTATGAATCGAGTAAAAGTAAGCCGTAAGGCACATTTTAACGCTGCCCACCGTCTCTACAGAAAAGATTGGGACGACGCGCAAAACGAAGCGCATTTTGGCAAATGCGCGAATCCCCATTTTCACGGGCACAATTATGAACTTATCGTTAGTGTTACCGGTCCAATTGATCCCAACACGGGTTATGTCATGGACATGAAAGTATTGAAAGACCACATCAAAAGCGAGGTAGAAGATGCGTTTGATCACAAAAACCTAAACCTAGAGGTTCCGGAGTTTGCAGACCTTATCCCTACTGCTGAAAACATTGCCGTGATCATACATCAAAAATTAAAGAAAATTTTAACCCCACAACAACAAATGGAAGTGGTCTTGTACGAGACCCCAAGAAATTTTGTTACCTATACTGAGACTTTATGAGTTTAAATGTTGGAGATCCAGTTCCCTATTTTGAACTGAAAAACCAAAAGGGTGAAGTGTTTAAAAGCGATACTGTAATTGGAAAAAAACCAGCTGTGGTGTATTTCTACCCTAAAGACCAAACCCCCGGTTGTACTGCAGAAGCGTGTTCCTTTCGTGACAGCTATGAAGATTTTCTTTTGCTTGGTGCCGAAGTCATTGGCATCAGTTCCGATGGAGTCAGAAGCCATCAACGCTTTTCAGAAAAATACGAATTGCCTTTTATTTTATTGGCAGACACCAAGAAAAAAGTGCAACGCCTCTTTAAGCTTCCAAATTTATTGTTTGGCCTCTATACCAAACGCATTACTTTTGTGATAGACGCAGAAGGAAAAGTAGCGTACAAACACGATAGCCTCAATCCAAACAGTCACATTCGAAGAGCCCTCAAAGCACTTCAATAATTTGTGTAACTTTATATCCATAAAATACTTTAGCCATGGCCAGTAGAAAACAACTTAAAAAAGACATCAACAACATTATAGGCGCTTTAATTGAAGAAATCTATTTATGGGAGTTAGCCCATCCAAAAGCAGATTTGAAAAAAAGTGAAGCTCTTATTGATGAATCCATTCAATTGTTTGACGCATTGATTGCAAAGATCAGAGCCAATGGAGAGGCATCTGCAAAAGTGCACTTCAATCTAATTCAAGCAGAACTGGTAGAAAAAGCCAATGGCATTTCTACACGCTTGTCAAAACTGGCTTAAAAATTTACTCTTCTGATTCAGTGGCCTCTTTGCCTTCCGTTAAGAATGCATACAAGGCTTTACCGTAAGTAGATCCTTTAACTTCTTCGCTAAGGTTAGAGTAGAGCGTGTCCAAAAACTTTGGGTTGGCTTGTGCGATCTCGTACCGCCCAATGTAGGGAGCAATCGCTTTATCCTTATGATTGTTGGCAAAATTGAGTGCAAATAAATATTTGCGTTTCAAGAGTTGATTGGATTTTTCTTCAAACTGTGCTTCTTTGTCTTCTGGGCTTAACGCCTCTGCGTTTTTCACATATTCTTCCAAAAGCTCTAAGCTTTTAGAATTGAACTGGCGAATCATTCCTTGGTATTCTTCCCACAACACTTGGTTTTCCGAACCCGAAATATCGGCACTACTAACAAAGGTTTTCAATTGTGTATCTATAGTAATTGCTCCTTTTTCAGCAAAGAAGGGGAGTTGCGTCATCAAACTGTCGTTTACATCTTTTTTGAGGCTTAAAAAGAAAATTTCATCACTGTCTATATCGGCACCTAGCGCAAAATTTTCTTCTCCTTTAACGGTAAAGGAATCGATGCTAATGAAGGTGGTGTCTTGTAGCTTTTGCAAATAAAGGGTTCCTTTTCTCAATCCCTCTACAGCACCACTAACGGTCATGTTCGTATTAGGGGTGGGGGTACCACATGAGATGAAAAATGCAACGAGGGGCAAGTAGAAAAAATACTTCATACAATAAAATTAAATATTCAACCAATACGTCAGCTTAAAAGTAAGGCTACGCATCTTAGGTGCAAAAGTATGGGTTGCGAAGTAATTATCATTATAAACCAAGTAAAAATCAGACAAAGGATTGAAACGCCACTGCAAACGGGAGTTGATTCCAAAGTTTTCTGACTGTGTACTGTATTGAACAAAGTTGCTCCAAAAGATTTTTTTACTAAAGGTTACATCAAATTTTGGGGAAATCAACCAGAGCTTTCCTGAAGTGAAAGGGGCTGGGAATTTCAGGTTTTGATAATTCAGCCGTACACTTGCGGTGAAATAAGGTTGAATACGGTAACTGATTTCTCCATTTACTGCTTGTCGTGTTCCATTAAAAAACTCCCCAATATTTGCTTGTACACGATAGTACAGCAATTCTCGTCGGTTAGAACGGTAAGCGACTTCAACCTCTCTGTAGGTAAAGCCATTGCCTTCTTCCAGTTCTATGGCTTCGTCTTTTCCTGTAGGGTTAAAATCCGACGTCAGGTAGGTGTAATTTTTTTTGAATTCTATGTTGAACTGGGCTTGGTTCAAAAAGGAAACTTCCAACTCTGAAAAATACCCACGGTCATTGGTGCGCCAATTTTCTCGGGGTAAGCCTACATAGTACAAGGTTTGTCCAATTTCTATTGAACGGAGTGTTTTGGAATTCAACCAAAAGCGTTGGCCGTAGCGAAAGTAATTTTTAAAAACACCTGTACGTCGAATAAATCCTAGGTCAGATTGATAATTTTCTCCAATACGTGTTCCCCCATAAACAATACTTTGATTTCTTGAGTTGTACTGTATGCGTAGACCCCCAGCATAGGCATTGTTATTTTCTGTTGGTTTTAGGGCTTGGTGAAAGAAAGTGCGCCCTGTCCATTTATTGTTTTTTGAAGCCAAATTGTAATCCATCCCAATGACACGGTTAAATTCATCTTGATCGGAGTCAAAGCTGGGGTTTCCCGTTTGTTGACGGTTCACAAAAATAAAACCGATATTCGAACGACTGAAGAGCTTTTGTTGGAGCGTAAATACTGTATTGTTATTGGAGGCGATGCCGTTGATTGCATCTTCCTCTGTTTGCATGTTTAAAAATCCTAGCCTGAGGTTGCTGTTCAGTTTTCCACTCAGGCGGGCACCGGCGATGATTTTATTTTCAATGGTATTGTCATCCAGGTCTTTGGCAACCCCTATGCGTCTAGAAAAGAAAGGTTGCGCCTCGCGCTGATCACCAAAATCCGAAAACAAATCACTATTCTGAATAAAAAACTGTCGCTTTTCTGGCAAGCGAATTTCAAAACGTGAGGTGTTGATGATTTGATCGTCCACTTCAACTTGTGAAAAATCGGGGTTAAAAGTAAGGTCCAAATTCATGCCATCTCCGATGGCTACTTTGGCATCTCCCCCAAAAGAGAAATTACGGTCTTGGGTGTCGTTTTCAAAATCTTTTAGGGTGCTACCGCTTATAAACGGGATTAACGCCAAAGGACTTTTTACTTGGGGTAGTGGGCGTTCAAAGTGCACTTCTCCCATAAAGGCAAGCCCAGCGATATTTTGATTTTGTGGGATACTGGCCCAGGTAGACCATTCTCCCAAGGCAGCGTTGTGACGGTATACATTGATCCGCCATGTAGTAGCGCCTTCCGGGAAATTAACCGAGCTCAAAGGGATCTTCATCTCTGAAACCACTTTTCCTTCTTCCAACTGTGTTTCGGATTCCCAACGTACATCCCAAGTCATGTTAAAATCACGGCGGTAGCTGTTTCCTCCATTTGAAATTAAAGCCTCTCTTTTTACTCCTGCAGGATTGGTGCCAAACATAAAGGCATTGGTAGCATCCAAAAAAGGATCAATTACCAAGGTGACAGAATCACTGCCCTCTGCACCAAAGTCACGTTTTAAAGAGGGGATGACAAAATTATCACTAGCGGCATCCGCTTCAATAAGAACATAAAAGTTTTTATCGTCCACCAAAAAGCGAACCCGAGTTTGTTCCTGGGCTTTTAGACTGTCGGTAGGAAACCATTGCTGAAAGGCAGTAGACACTGGGGCTTTTAACCAAGCGGCCTCATCGGCTTTGCCATCAATATTAATTTCAGCAGTGGTGTAGGGTACTTTGGCACTTTGGGCAAAGCCTTTTGCGTGTACAAACAACAAAAGTAGCAGGGGTAGGACAAGATTTTTAATAACGTATTCTTTTTATAGCGAGACAAATTTAACCAACTAAATTGAAATATTTGAAAATCTTACACTGAAAGACGATTTTGTTATATTCTTGCTCTTTTAAAATTAGGAATGCAAGAGTAAAAAAGGCTAGCCGATAATGTTTCGAAAAGTAAGGTTAATTCGGGGGCCAATCTTCCGGGCTGTTTTGGGAATGTGATGCAACCAGTGGTGCTGCATGGCACCGCCCATGATCAATAAACTACCGTGGCTAAGCTCTAGTTTAAATTTTGCAGCGGGATCCTTTCTGTGTTTACAATGAAAAAAACGTTTTTCACCTAAGCTTACCGAGGCGATAATTGGATTTTTACCCAATTCTTTTTCATTATCGGCATGCCAGCCATTGCTGTCTTTTCCATCGCGGTAAAGATTCAGTAGAACAGAAGTAAAAATTGCCGTAGTGTGTTGGCTTATTTTTTCTTGTAGATCGGTCAATTCTGGAGTGTAGGGATGGGGTTGCATTTGTATTCCCGAATAGGTGTAAGGCAAACCTTTTAGACCGTGTAGGGAGGTAAGTCGAGGTTGTAGATAGGTCTTTCCAAAAACAGTGATCGGATCTTGTTGCCAAGGTATGTTTTGGTAGAGGGCATCGAATAAAAAATCTGCTTCTTCTTTAGCAAGAAAATGGGGGAGATAGAATAACTCCGCATCCGGGAGTTCCGGTTGCCAGGGTGTTGACTGGGATGAAAATAGATTTTCCATACCCTAAAGTACAATCAAAAAAAAGAATTGGTGGCCTTTAAAAGTTAAAAAGCGAAAGAATAAGTTTGACCAGAAAGATGAGTAGTTCTATCATAATTGTGATTTTTTTGGGATGCTCAAAGGTACTATTTATTCAAACATGAAACAAAAAAAGGGGTAAGTCCTTCTACCTACCCCGTATTTCGATTATTTGATTAAGTCTACACTGCGTTGTATAAAGGCGGTAAGTTCCTCGCCTTTAAGTAAGTGCTGTGATAATCGAGCCAAATCTAGTGCTTGTTGTACCAAACGTGTTCTCTTTTTCTCTGTCTTTGTGTTTAAGATTTGTTCCACTAGAGGATGATTGGTATTGACGACCAAGTTATACATCTCAGGGAAGTTTCCAAACATGCCTCCTTGGCCCCCAGACTGTTGCATTTCTTTCATTCGACGCATAAACTCTGGCTGTGTGAGTACAAAGGGAAGTTGCGTACTGCTCAGGGCTTCCAACTGTACAGTGTAGCTTTCTTTTGGAACCACGGCTTCGATCATGGGTTTTAAGGTTTCCTTTTCTTCATCAGACAATTTAGAAACGGTCGCTTCCTCTTTTTTGATGAGGTTATCGATGGCATCTCCGTCAACACGCGCAAAGCTTATGTTTTCATGGCTGCCTTCTAATTTTTGGATCAAATGCGAAACAATGGGTGAGTCCAACAGCAATACTTGATAGCCTTTTTCTTTGGCCGCTTCTATATAGCTGTGTTGTGCAGCGGTGTCTGCAGCATAAAGGATAATCAGTTTATCGTCTTTATCGGTTTGTAAATCTTTGATGGCTGCTTTTAATTCTTCAAAGGTGAAATAATTGCCATCTACTGTTGGATAAAGTGCAAATTTGTCGCTTTTTTCAAAGAATTTGTCTTCTGACAACATCCCGTATTCGATCACAACTTTAATGTCGTTCCATTTTTCCTCAAACGCTTTTCTGTCTTTTTTGATCAAGCTGTTGAGTTTATCGGCAACTTTACGGGTGATGTAATTGCTGATTTTCTTAACGGCGCCGTCCGCTTGGAGATACGATCGCGATACGTTTAACGGGATGTCAGGTGAGTCAATCACACCGCGTAAGAGCGTTAAAAATTCGGGCACAATTCCTTCGACATTATCGGTAACAAAAACTTGATTTTGATACAATTGGATTTTGTCCTTTTGCATATTCAAGTCATTGGATAGTTTCGGGAAATATAAAATACCGGTCAAATTGAAGGGGTAGTCTACGTTCAAATGTATGTTGAACAGCGGCTCTTCAAATTGCATGGGGTACAACTCTCTATAAAAACTGTTGTAGTCTTCTTCTTTTAGCTCAGAGGGCTGACGTGTCCATGCAGGATTTGGATTGTTGATGATGTTATCTACCGTTACCGTTTCAGGTTTTGCATCTTCAGCAGCACCCTCAGGCAGCGGGAGTGATTCCTCTTTTGTGCCAAACTTAATGGCTACCGGCATAAATTTATTGTACTTAGACAATAAGCCAGAAATTTTGCCTTCTTCTAAAAACTCTTTGGATTCCTCATCTATGTGTAAAATGATTTCTGTACCGCGTTCTGTTTTATCGTGTGCTTCTAGGCTGTATTCTGGTGAGCCATCACACGTCCAGTGCGCTGCAGGTTCATTTTTAAAACTTTTGGTGATGATTTCTACTTTTTTGGCCACCATAAAAGCGGAGTAAAAGCCCAAACCAAAGTGTCCAATGATTCCGCTATCTGCTGCTGTGTCTTTGTATTTTTCTAAAAACTCTTCTGCACCCGAAAAAGCAACTTGATTGATGTACTTTTCTACCTCTTCTTGCGTCATCCCAATTCCTTGGTCAATGATGCTAAGGGTTTTATTTTCTGCGTCTACTTTTATTTCGATCACAGGTTCTCCAATGTCCCCTTTTGCTTCTCCAATATTACTGAGGTGCTTTAACTTTAATGTTGCATCCGTTGCATTGGAAATTAATTCTCGTAAAAAGATTTCATGGTCGCTGTAAAGAAACTTTTTGATGAGTGGAAAGATGTTTTCCACTGATACATTTATTTTGCCCGTTGACATAATTATAAAATTTTATAACAGACCCTAAGCAAAGAGTACACCAAATTCATTTTTATGACAAATTGACACCGCATATTTTGTTTAATAATTTCATTAAAAAACTTCAACATTCATTATCTTTGTAGTAAACCCAAAACCTTATGGCAACGCAAAAGAAAAATAATTCAAAAGACATTTTAACCCTTTACATGGAATCGGTTTTGGAAAACGAAGCCTATCCTAAATCCGTGTACCGTTTTTGTAAAGAGTACAAGATTTCTGAAGAGGAGTTTTATCAGTCATACGCCTCTCTAGACAGTATTAAATTATCGGTATGGAATGCTTTTTACACCAACACAATACAGTTGTTAGAAAAGAATGAAAGTTACGCCAACGCTTCTCGACAAGATAAGTTGTTGACATTTTACTTCACTTTTTTTGAGGTGTTGTTGTTGAATAGAAGTTACATACTTTTCGCCTTAGAGCAGGGGAACAGTAAAATGGATAAGTTGGCGCAATTAAAGAGTTTACGCTCCCACTTTAAAAGTTTTGCGAAAGAATTGATTGAAGAGGGAAATGATGAGAAAGACCTTAAGATAACCCAGCATCCTGTGGGGTTATTTAGTGAGGCCGCTTGGGGGCAATTGTTGTTTTTATTAAAGTTTTGGTTGGAGGACAATTCACCAAGTTTTGAAAAAACAGATGCTTTGATTGAAAAGTCTGTCAAAGTGGCTTTTGAAGTATTTGATACAACACGCCTAGATTCGCTTTTGGATTTAGGAAAGTTTTTATGGAAAGAAAAAATGAGCGCTAGTTAATTGAAGACCTTAGACCATATCCCTACCGGAAAGCTAGAACGCGCTGGAAAACTAGTCACCACAGGAGTAAAACTCGGTGGGAACTACATCAAATACATCGGCGATAAAATCATAGATCCTGAAAATGCCAAGGACAAGTTGGATGAAGAAAACGCCAAAGACATATACGACGGCTTAAAAACCCTGAAAGGGAGTGCACTAAAGGTTGCTCAGATGCTCAGTATGGAAAAAAACATGCTCCCCGGGGCTTATGTTGAGCGTTTCAGTTTAGCGCAGTTTTCAGTTCCTCCATTGTCGGGGCCCCTTGTTCGAAAAACTTTTAAGAACTATTTAAAGCAATACCCAGAAGAAATATTTGACACCTTTGCCGCAGAGTCTGTAAATGCAGCGAGTATTGGACAGGTCCACAAAGCGACAAAAGACGGTAAAAAATTAGCAGTTAAAATACAATATCCTGGGGTTGCCAATAGCATTACTTCTGATTTAACCTTGGTAAAACCAGTTGCCCTTCGTCTTTTTAACCTCAAAGGAAAAGACACAGACAAATACTTTAAAGAGATAGAAGACAAACTATTAGAAGAGACAGACTATAATCTGGAACTTGAACAGAGTCTTGCTGTTAGTTCTGCTTGCGCACACATTCCTCATTTGGTATTCCCAAAATATTATGCAGCGTATTCTTGTGAAAAGATTTTGACCATGGATTGGATCCAAGGACAGCATCTCTCCGAATACGCAAAAGACAACCAAGATCAAGCATTAAACAATCGATTAGGACAAACCCTATGGGATTTTTACATGTATCAAATGCACGTAATGCGAAGTGTTCATGCAGACCCCCATCCTGGGAATTTTTTGGTTACAAATAATGGAGAACTGGCAGCCATCGATTTTGGCTGCATTAAAGAAGTCCCCGAAGATTTTTATGTTCCTTATTTCGAATTGGCTCAAAAAGAAGCCATTGAAAATCTAGACTTCTTCCAAGAAAAAATAAAAGAATTGGAAATTCTTCGTCCTGATGATGGCCCAGAAGCTACACAATACATCACGGCTCTTTTTCATGACATGTTGAGTGTCTTTACTCTGCCATTTCATGGAGAGACCTTTGATTTTTCTGATCCCTCTTTTTGGTCAAAAATTGCTCAAATGAGTGAGCGTTTGGCCAATGATGAATACATCAGAAAGCTCAATGGAAATCGCGGATCTAGACATTTCCTCTACATCAACAGAACCTTTTTTGGATTGTATAACCTTTTACATGATTTGAAAGCCCAAGTAAATGTAAATGGATACAAATCTTTAGTTTAAATATATTCCTTACTTTAGCCTCTGTCTTTTAATTAAAATACCCTTTACATATGTACAATTCCAAGATTGTAGGCCTCGGAAAACATTTACCAGATAATATAGTGACCAATGAAGATTTGTCTAAACTGATGGATACCTCAGACGAATGGATCACTGAAAGAACAGGAATAAAAGAAAGAAGACACATCCTTAAAGGATCTGGAGAATCTACATCTACAATGGGCTTGGCAGCATCAAAAATAGCCTTGGAACGTGCTGGAATGGAGGCAGAGGAATTGGATATGATTTTATTCGCAACCTTAAGTCCGGATTATTATTTCCCAGGATCTGGGGTGCTGTTACAAGACCTTTTAGGCATACCTGCTTGTCCCGCAATGGACATCAGAATGCAGTGTTCTGGTTTTGTTTATGCCCTCAGTACAGCAGACCAATTCATTAAAACAGGAATGTATAAAAACATTCTTGTTGTAGGTGCAGAAAACCATTCCGGAGGGTTGGACTTTACAACACGAGGAAGAGGGGTTTCAGTGATATTTGGGGATGGTGCAGGAGCAGCGGTTTTAACCCGATCTGAAGACAATACCAAAGGGATTCTATCCTCCCATTTATATTCCGAGGGAGAACACGCAAAAGAATTATCTCTTATCGGTCCAAGTACGCAACGTTGGGTGCCTGAGATTATTGAGGCCAATGATCCTACCGACGAAAGCTATTATCCCTACATGAATGGTCAAATGGTATTTAAAAACGCTGTGGTTCGTTTTTCTGAAGTCATCAAAGAAGGTCTTACAGCAAATCAATGGACGCCAGAGGATATTGATCTATTTGTACCCCATCAAGCAAATTTGAGAATTGCTCAATTCATACAGAAAAAGTTTGGATTAAAAGACGATCAAGTATACAACAACATCATGCGTTACGGAAATACCACTGCAGCTTCTATACCAATAGCTTTAACTGAAGCCTGGGAAGAAGGGAAAGTAAAGTCGGGCGATAAAGTTGTTTTAGCCGCATTTGGAAGTGGGTTTACTTGGGGAAGCAGCTTGATGATATGGGATTGATTTCTATCGTATGAAAACCTTATTGATCGGGGCTTCGTTAAAGCCAGAAAGGTATTCTTATCAAGCCACAAAACTTCTTGTAGAAAAAGAGTTTGATGTCATCCCTTTGGGTCCAAGGGAAGGTAATATTTCAGGAATAAACATTGAAACTCAAAAAAAAGCGTTTAACAACATAGATACAGTCACACTTTATCTGGGTGCACAACGTCAAGAGGAATACCAAGATTACATCCTATCCATTAAACCACGTCGTGTGATTTTCAACCCAGGGACAGAAAATCAAGCCTTTGAAGCGCTTCTTGAAAGTAAGGGTATTTTTACAGAAAGGGCCTGTACCCTAGTGCTTCTTCGAACGAATCAATACCAGTCCTAAGAAAGTAAGGGCTCCATTCAGGACAAGGATAAAAAAGCCGAGGTCAAAGCTGTAAATGTCTTTTAGTGTTGAGCTACTGATGTAGCCGATACAAGGCGCAAGAACACAGACAAGGGCCACCCAACGGTCTTTGATGGACCATTTCGTCAACAAACCAAAGCTGTATAGTCCCAATAATGGTCCATAGGTATAGCCTGCGAAAGTGAAGATTTTCGCTACTACACTCGCGTCAGCGATGATGTATTTAAACGCTAAAATGACCAATACTAGAAGAACGGATAGTCCAATGTGAATATTTTTCCTTAGCCGAATGTCTTCGGGCTTGTTGGTGTGTGTTTCCATTTTATACAAATCTACAGCTACAGAAGTCGTTAGTGCCGTTAGGGCACTGTCGGCACTGCTATACGCTGCTGCTATAAGGCCAAGGATAAAAAGACCTCCCACATAAATTCCCATTTCAGGCAGCATGACAACCGTCGGGAAAAGAGCGTCTTTATGGGCGTCTATTCCGTTTTGTTGTGCATAGGTAAGCAATAGAAATCCAAGGGTAAGGAAGATGAATTTTACAATGACCAAAACCACTGTAAACCAAAACATGTTTTTTTGCGCTTCCTTTAGATCCACACAACTTAAGTTTTTTTGCATCATGTCTTGGTCAAGGCCAGTCATGACAATCGCAATAAAGGCACCTGAGAAAAACTGTTTCCAAAAATAATGTCCACTTTTGACGTCATCAAAAAAGAAAATTTGAGTTTCTGACCGTTCTTGTAGCGCTTGCCAGAGTGTGCCAATATTCCAGTCCAATGCCCCCATTAGTGCATACATACAAATCCCCATTGCACTGAGCATAAAAAAAGTTTGCAAGGTGTCTGTCCAAACAATTGTTTTGATTCCCGATCGAAAGGTGTAGACCCAAATAAGGAGTATGGTCACTGCTACAGTAAACCAGAATGGAATTTGTAAGGCGTCAAACACCAAAAGTTGCAATACATTGGCAACCAAAAAGAGTCTAAAACTTGCCCCTACTACTCGAGAGATAAGAAAGAAAACCGCACCGGTAGTGTAGCTTCTAGGGCCAAAACGACCTTCTAGGTAGGTGTATATGGAAACCAATTGAAGACGATAATACAAGGGTAGGAGAACTGCCCCGATTACAAAATAGCCCAAAACATAGCCTAGGACCATTTGCATATAACTGAACTGAGATGCTTCTACCCAGCCTGGAACAGAGATAAAGGTGACTCCAGATAAAGTTGCACCCACCATGCCAAAGGCAACAACGTACCAAGGGGAAGTTTTATTTGCAGTAAAAAACAGTGAATTGCTTGCTTTTTTACCGGTTCGTTGGGCAATAAAAATCAATAAACCAAAGTAGGCGACAATTAAAAATAGAATGTGAAATGATGACATGTTTTTGCCTTGAAACGGTAAAGATACAAAAGCTATTAGAAGAAATTATTTCGTAATTTCGAAGGATGGAATTTTCGTCAAAATACTTGAGTGATGCTGTAGATGAAATGGCCCAACTTCCAGGGATAGGAAAACGCACAGCCCTGCGAATGGTTTTGCATTTACTGAAACAGCCCGTAGAACAGACCAGTAGGTTGACGGCTGCCTTGGATCGGTTTCGACAAGAAATTATTTTTTGTGAGGAATGCCACAATCTTTCAGACCAACCCCTTTGCCAAATATGTGCCAATCCCAAACGTGACAGTGAGCAGTTGTGTGTTGTGGAAGATATACGTGATGTAATGGCCATTGAGAACACGGGGCAATACCAAGGCAAATATCATGTGCTAAATGGAATTATTTCTCCTATCGATGGGATTGGACCTCAGGATTTAACCATATCCAGTTTAAAAGAGAAAGTTGCACGCGGAAAAACCAAAGAGGTGATTTTTGCTTTAAGTGCTACCATGGAAGGCGATACTACTATTTTTTACATCCACAAGCAATTGGCTTCATTTGAGGTAAAAATGTCCACGATTGCCAGAGGGGTTCCTGTAGGGGACGAACTTGAATACACCGATGAAGTAACCCTGGGCAGAAGTATTCAAAAAAGAGTTCCTTACGAGGACTCCATCTCCTAAAAACGCTAAACTCTCCTAGAATTTTGATACCTTTGTCAGGCCTTTAAAAAAGGGATTGCTCATGGGAAAATATTTACTCAAACTCCCCAAAATGGGAGAAAGTGTTTCTGAAGCTACATTAACCGCTTGGTTAAAAGAGGTGGGCGATACCATTGCGATCGATGATGCAGTGGTTGAAGTTGCAACCGATAAAGTAGATTCTGACGTTCCTGCTGAATACACTGGAGTGTTGCTCGAAAAAAAGTTCGAGGTAAACGATGTCATTCAAGTAGGCGATACCATCGCGGTAATTGAAACCCAAGAGGAAATAGACACTACTGAAGAAACAGTTTTACCAGAAGAAGAAATACAATTGGACGAAAGGGCTGAGGAATCCTTGGAGGAAATCGTTAAAATTGTTGAAGCGCCATTGATCTCATCTGCTGATGTTTCAAGTGAAATTGAAAGTGTAGAACGAAAAGTTTATTTCTCTCCTTTGGTCAAAAATATTGCTTCAAAAGAAGGAATTTCTCATGAAGAACTCCTTCAAGTTCAAGGAACAGGGGAAAAAGGTCGAGTAACGAAAAATGATATTCTAAGCTATTTGGAAAACCGAAAGGCCGTTCCTGTGCAAGCTGAACAAGCTTCTCGAAGTAAATCTGTACCCCCTCCATCCGCACCTGCGCCATCAAAGTCTTTTGTTCGTTCTAATGGACAAGATCAGATCATTGAAATGTCTCGTATGGGAAAAATGATCGCAGATCATATGATAGAAAGTAAAAAGACAGCAGCACATGTGCAGTCTTTTGTGGAGGCAGATTTGACGGATTTATGGGATTGGCGTGAACGTGTAAAAGTAAACTTTCAGCAGCGAGAGGGAGAAAAATTAACGTTTACCCCCATTTTTATTCAAGCGGTGATTCAAGCCTTAAAAGACTTCCCTCTTTTAAACAGTTCTGTCAACGGCAATCAAATCCTCCAAAAAAAGGACATTAACATTGGAATGGCTACTGCATTGGGCGATGGTAATTTAATTGTTCCAGTCATTAAAAATGCCGATCACCTTAATCTGGTTGGCTTGGCCAAAGCGGTAAATGATTTGTCCCAAAGAGCACGGAATAACGCACTACAACCCGATGAGGTACAGGGCGGTACCTATACCGTCACGAATATTGGAAACTTTGGGTCCATTACAGGAACCCCCATCATCAATCAACCCCAAGTAGGAATCCTAGCCTTAGGCGTAATCCGCAAAATGCCTGCAGTAATAGAAACGCCTGATGGAGATTTTGTCGGCATTCGTAAAAAAATGATTTTATCCCACAGCTATGATCATAGAATCATAAACGGAGCGATGGGCGGACAATTTGTGCGAAAAGTTGCCGATTATCTTGAAAATTGGGATACCACAATAGATTTTTAACCAATTCCTTTAAATTATGTCGTTATCGCTTACCCGTCCATTGTGTTTTTTTGATCTTGAAACCACAGGGGTCAATGTAGTTACAGACCGAATTGTAGAAATTGCTATTCTAAAATTATTGCCGAATGGGAATCGAGAAGGAAAGACATGGTTGGTCAACCCGGGCTGTCCAATTCCAAAAGGGGCCTCTGATGTGCATGGGATAACTGACGATAAGGTAGCTGACGCTCCTTTATTTAAACAATTGGCCTCCGAAATTTATGACTATATCCGAGGGTGCGATCTGGCAGGATTTAACTCTGACCGTTTTGACATTCCTTTGTTGGCAGAAGAGTTTATGCGAGCTGAAATAGACTTTGATTTAAAAAACCACAAAACCATTGATGTACAGACTATTTTTCATAAAATGGAGCAACGTACGCTTACCGCGGCCTTAAAGTTTTATTGCGATCAAGATTTGATCAATGCTCACAGCGCCATGGCAGATACAGAAGCCACCTGTGATGTCCTTATGGCACAAGTGGAAAAATACGAAGCGCTAGAAAACACAACCGAATACTTAAGTGCATTCTCAACGCGCAAACGATCTGTCGATGTTGCTGGTTTTATCGTGTTAAATGAAGAGGATGAGCCCAGCTTTTCTTTCGGGAAACACAAGGGAAAAACCGTCGACGAGGTATTGGAAAAAGAACCCGGCTATTTCGGCTGGTTACTCAATGCAGATTTCCCTCTGTATACAAAAAAAGTGCTTACTGCTCACCGTCTAAGTAAATTAGGGAAGTAATGAAAATCATTTGCATCGGGCGAAATTATACCGACCATATCAAAGAACTGGAAAATGAAAAACCCAAAGATCCAGTTGTTTTTTTAAAGCCAGATACCAGTATCCTATTAAAAGGGCAGCCCTTTTTTATACCTGAATTTTCTAAGGATGTCCATTATGAAGTGGAAGTTTTGGTGAAAATCAATCGAATAGGGAAACACATTCAACAGAAATTTGCTCATAAATACTACGATGAAATTGGGTTGGGGATCGATTTTACAGCAAGAGATGTTCAAGCGCAATTGAAAGGAAAAGGATTGCCATGGGAAAAAGCGAAGGGATTTGACGGCGCTGCAGTAATTGGGAAGTGGTGCCCGAAGTCCAGTCTACCCTCTGTAGATGAATTGAATTTTTCCTTAAAGAAAAATGAGGTTGTTGTTCAAAAGGGAAATACGGCTCTGATGTTGTGGAAAATTGATGCCTTGATTGCTTATGTTTCACAGTTTTTTACTTTAAAAATCGGTGACATCATCTTTACGGGGACACCCGCCGGTGTTGGGCCAGTTGCCGAGAATGACCAATTGACAGGACGTTTGGAGGGGCAAGAACTTTTTTCCATTAAAGTTAAATAATGACAGCAGAAATTATAAGCATTGGAGATGAAATTCTCATCGGCCAAATCGTTAATACAAATGCCGTTTTCATCGCCAAGGCATTAAATGAAATTGGGATAGAAATCGGTCAAATCACTTCTATTTCCGACAAAAAAACGCATATAATATCGAGTTTAGACGAAGCGAAACAAAGAGCTCAACTCATTATAATGACAGGTGGATTAGGGCCGACAAAAGACGATTTGACCAAACATACTTTGTGTGAATATTTTGACGATATCCTAGTGAAAAATGAGGATGTACTCGTACATATAGAAGAGATGTTTCGTAAATATGTTCCCACTCCGATTAATGATGAAAATCGCAAACAAGCCCTCTTACCTTC
This sequence comes from Candidatus Arcticimaribacter sp., assembly GCA_965662875.1. GTDB lineage: Bacteria > Bacteroidota > Bacteroidia > Flavobacteriales > Flavobacteriaceae > Arcticimaribacter. The sequence continues at coordinate 4,698 of CBFIJA010000024.1, read as the reverse complement.
CAAAGCCAAAATATTCAAGAATGCAGTAGGAACGGCTTCAGGAATGTGGTTTCAGCAAGGTGAAGTTGTTTTCATTTCTTTACCAGGGGTGCCTTTTGAGATGAAAAAATTGATAACCGATCAGGTTGTGCCAGCTTTACAATCGCATTTTGTTCGTCCTTACATTGTTCATAAAACATTATTGACCTATGGTCTTGGGGAAAGCGTAATAGCCGAAAGAATTGAGGCGTGGGAAAATGCCTTACCATCGGATATAAAACTGGCTTATCTACCCAATCTTGGTCGTGTACGCTTACGCCTTTCGGGAAAAGGCCCCACAAAAGAAAATATTGAACAGCGTATCGCAGAGCAAATTGAGACATTACTCCCCCAAATCCAAGATATTTTTGTTGGGTACGAGGAAAGTACGGGGATAGAAAATCAAATTCAAGACCGCTGTATTGCCAAGCAAATAACTGTAGGCTTGGCTGAAAGTTGTACCGGTGGGACACTGGCTTCCCGAATGGCAGCAGTGCCGGGTGCTTCCGGCTATTTTAAAGGAGGTGTAGTCGCGTATGACACCACTGTTAAAGAACAGGTTTTGGATGTTCCTCCGGAATTAATCGCTACAAAGGGTGTGGTCAGTGAACCTGTAGCCATAGCCATGGCCAAAGGCGTGAGAGAAAAACTCGGCGCCACTTATGGGATAGCCACCACAGGAAACGCAGGCCCAACAAAAGGCGATGCTAATGCCCCTCTTGGTACGGTTTGTATCGCGATAGTATCGGAAAACAATACTTTTGTAGAAACTTTTTCTTTTGGAAATCACAGAGAAAGAGTCATTCAGAAATCAGTAAATAAAGTTTTTGAACTCCTTTATAAAAGTGTTTTAGACTAGCTCTACGAGGATTTTATTTTAAATATTCCCTCAATCTTGTATTCAAAAGATAAGACCATCCTACTTTTCCACTTTCTTCTGTAAACTCAAGAATGTTTGAAGGAAAAGCCTGCATTACTTTGTAATCTATTTTTAGAAGCGAATACGGTCCAATTTCATGCAATTCAAACTCAACGGTCGCTTTCCCGGGATATTCTATATAGCTCCATTGGTATTTTAAATGCGAGTAAGGGACAACAGAAATGACCCTCCATACATGGGTAAATGTTCGGTTATTGAGATACACCTTAAAAGAAGTTGTGAAATTTATTTTAGCCTGAAATTTTTTTAGTTGTGGAAAATACCACTGCTGCATTTGCTCTACTTTTGTCAGAGCATCCCATAAAACAAGGGAATTTGCAGGGTAAGTTTGTTCGAAGTGAAGGTGCATAAGCAATGATTTAGGGACTCTAAAAGTAGTATAAAATGAAAGCTTTAAAAAACTCGTGAATATTTTAGAATAAAGAGTTTTGTTAAACCGTAAAAAAACGTAAATTTGCATCCTGTTTAATAAGAACAAGATTATGTCTAGAGTTTGTGAAATCAGCGGAAAGAAAGCCCAATACGGACACAACGTATCCAAGGCGATCAACAAAACAAAGCGCCGCTTTGAAATTAACTTAATCAAAAAGCGTTTTTATATCCCTGAAGAGGATAAGTGGGTTACCCTAAAAGTAACTACATCTGTATTGAAAACAATCAATAAGAAAGGGATATCAGCTGTATTGAAAGAAGCAAAAGCCCAAGGCGTTTTATAAATAATATATCATGGCAAAGAAAGGCAACCGCGTACAAGTTATTTTGGAGTGCACCGAGCACAAGTCTTCAGGTCAACCTGGGACGTCTCGTTACATTACGACCAAAAATAAAAAGAATACACCCGATCGATTGGAGATCAAAAAATTCAATCCGATCTTGAAAAAAATGACCGTTCACAAAGAAATTAAATAGTTATGGCTAAGAAATCGGTAGCAACCTTACAAACAGGTTCAAAGAGATTGACTAAAGTAATTAAGATGGTAAAAAAAGGAGATTCCAAATCGTATTCCTTTGTAGAAACCATTACAGCTCCTGACCAAGTTAACGACTGGTTAAGCAAGCACTAGATTGCTTTTACAAATAAAAAAAGAGCTACTTTTACAGTAGCTTTTTTTGTATGTATACATGAGTTTACTAGATTCTATATTTTCCGGGAAAGATGATGCCGCACTGAATAAGGGCCTAGAAGCATCAAAAAAATCTTTTTTCTCAAAACTTGGTACTGCTTTAGCAGGAAAATCCAAAGTAGATGCTTCGGTTTTAGACGATCTTGAAGAAGTATTGATCACGGCGGACGTCGGTGTACCCACAACCTTAAAAATCATTGATGCGATTGAAGAACGCGTTGCACGGGATAAATACCTGGGGGCATCTGAGTTGGGCACTATTCTGAAGGAAGAAATGTATGGGATTCTAACCCAACAAGAAAAAGGTGCGTTTTCTTTCGATCAATCCTTTGATCACCGACCGCATGTTATCATGGTTGTTGGGGTAAATGGTGTGGGTAAGACCACAACCATCGGAAAACTCGCCCATCAATTTAAAGCCGCTGGGAAAAAAGTGGTTCTGGGCGCTGCAGACACTTTTAGAGCTGGAGCCATAGATCAGCTTCAGGTATGGGCAGATCGTTCTGATGTTTCTCTTGTAAAGCAAGAGATGGGAAGTGATCCTGCATCGGTAGCCTTTGATACGCTTCAATCTGCAGTAAGTCAAAATGCTGATGTTGTTCTTATTGATACAGCTGGAAGGTTGCACAACAAAGTAAACTTGATGAACGAATTGACCAAAGTAAAACGGGTGATGGATCGTATTGTTCCGGAAGCTCCACACGAAGTACTTTTGGTATTGGACGGGTCTACGGGGCAAAATGCTTTTGAACAAGCCAAACAATTTACGCAAGCGACAGAAGTATCTGCTCTAGCCATTACAAAATTAGATGGAACCGCAAAAGGAGGTGTCGTTATGGGAATATCGGATCAATTCAATATCCCGGTTAAATTTATTGGGGTTGGCGAAGGAATTGAAGACTTGAAAATATTCGATGCTCCCCAGTTTGTTCACTCTTTTTTTAATTCAAAAGAATAAAAATGATAAAACGAATTCTGGGTTTTCTAGCCCTTTTAGTACTCATATTTTTTATGGGACCCAAAGTGGAAGCTCCCAATGTGAATAAACCGGCTCCAGAAATTAACGTTTCTCTAGAAAACCTACCGCAATGGGTTGCAGAAAAAGAGTCTACTTTTCCAAACATAAAAGAAGGGAATGAGTCAAAAATAGTATTTGCAGATTCTCTCCCAAAAAAGACAGCCTACAGCATAGTGTATCTTCATGGTTTCTCGGGATCTATAGCGGACGGTGATCCTGTCCATACCCAGATAGCCGATACCTTAGGGTTTAACATTTATCTTCCCCGTCTGTACGATCATGGCATAGAAACGCAAGAAGGCTTGGCCAATTATACAGGAGAAAAATCATTGGACAGTGCACGAGAAGCCCTCGAGATTGGGAAAAAATTAGGAGACAAAGTCATTTTGATGGGCACATCCACAGGATGTACTTTGGCTTTAAATCTAGCTACAGATCCTAGTGTTGCAGCTTTGGTGCTCTATGCCCCAAACATACGAATCAATCATCCTTTGGATTTTGTGGCTACTTTACCTTGGGGCTTACAAATCATTCGACAGGTAGAGGGAAGCAAGTATCATAAAGTAGGAAACCTCTTTCCGGGGAAAGAAAAATTTTGGACCATGCAGTACCGTTTAGAAGCACCTGTACAGATGCAGAAACTCTTAGAAACGACTATGGTAGAAGCTACTTTTAATGCGGTGAAGGTTCCTGTATTCTCTGGATTTTATTACAAAAATGAACAAGAACAAGACCCAACCGTTTCGGTTTCTAAGATGCGTGAAATGTTTCAGCAGTTGGGAACAGCAGAGGATTTAAAGAAAGAAGTCGCTTTTCCAAATGCTGAAGCCCATGAAATTGGAAGTGCTTTGGTCTCCAAAGATTACGAAGGTGTCCGCACTGCTACCTTAGATTTTCTTAATCAAGTATTGAATTAATATGCGTACCAAATCCACTCAAACCAATAAAATCAATGTCATTACTCTAGGGTGTTCAAAAAACATCTACGATTCTGAAGTGTTGATGGGGCAATTAAAAGCCAGCGGAAAAGAGGTTGTACACGAAGAAGAAGGGAATATAGTCGTCATTAACACCTGTGGATTTATAGACAATGCGAAAGAAGAATCGGTCAATACTATTTTAGAAAATATACAGCGAAAAGAAGCCGGCGAGATAGATAAAGTTTATGTTACAGGATGTCTCAGTGAGCGGTATAAGCCCGATTTACAAAAAGAAATCCCTCAAGTAGATCAATATTTTGGCACAACGGAGCTTCCACAATTGTTGAAAACCTTGGAGGCAGATTACAAACACGAACTTCTAGGGGAACGTGTAACCACCACTCCAAAAAACTATGCCTATTTCAAAATATCTGAAGGCTGCGATCGTCCTTGTTCTTTTTGTGCGATTCCATTAATGCGCGGAAAGCACCGTTCTACCCCAATAGAGGATTTGGTGAAACAAGCCCAAAGTCTTGCAAAAAACGGCGTTAAGGAATTGATTTTAATTGCACAAGATCTGACCTATTACGGGTTAGACCTTTACAAAAAGAGAAACTTAGCTGAATTGCTTGAGGCATTGACAAAAGTGGAAGGAATTGAATGGATTCGCTTGCATTA
>CBFIJA010000023.1:0-23373 GCA_965662875.1 Candidatus Arcticimaribacter sp. | reverse complement strand
ATAGAAATCGATATCTACTGGAAACGGGGGCAGCCAATCCAAAAGCCAGAACACTGTATACCCCTGAGACAGAAATTGGAGAAATGATGCGCAGAGTTATCTCACACGAAATTGGTCATGCCCTTGGCCTTCCCCACAACATGAAAGCCAGTAGTGCCTATCCCGTAGACTCACTCCGATCGGGAAGTTTCACCCAAAAAATGGGAATCGCAACCACTATAATGGATTATGCGCGCTACAATTACATCGCACAACCTGGAGATGAAAATATACGCTTTGTACGACAGCTTGGGCCCTACGACGACTATGCCATTGAATGGGGCTACCGCTATTATCCTGGCCTGACAATTGACGAAGAAACAGCACAGCTAAAAAACTTTGTAGATGAAAAATCACTAGATCCCATGTACATGTTCGGGGGACGTGGAAATGACCCGGATGCACAAACCGAAAACATTGGCGATGACCCTATTAAAGCAAGCAATTACGGCCTTAAAAATCTTAAAATAGTGGCCAAAAATCTCCCCGACTGGGTGCTGGAAAAAGGAAAGGGCTTTGACGATTTAAACGAATTATACGGTGAGCTTTTAGGCGTTTACAGACGATACATTTATCATGTCATACAAATGGTTGGAGGAGTAAATAAAACCTTGCATCACAGCCATCAAACAGAAGCCATCACCTATAAAAACTTAAACGCAAAAGCGCAGACAGATGCATTGGCATTTTTAAACACTCAGCTTTGGACAACCCCTAGTTGGTTGATGGATAAAAAAATAGTATCTGAAATTAAAGGGGAAGGAGGACTGATGCGGATTCAAAATCTACAACGCAGTGCTTTGGAGCGTATGCTTTCGGTAAAACGCTTGAACCGAATGTTGTCAACGTCGAAAACAATTGTAGGCGTAGCTTTAAGTGTAAATGATCTTACACGTACTTTAGTAAAAAACCTAGTCCAAGACCCAAAAACTCCAGATGAATCTCAAAGACATTTGCAAGTCCGTCTTGTGGAGCACCTACAACAACTGATGACAGACGAAAAATTAAATCCGGTAATAAAAACGGTACTCATGAATGAAATTTCAAAAATTCATTCCACCGCAAAACGAAAAAGCAGAACTGCTAAAGATGAACTTAAAGCGCATTACCATTACCTTGAACACCTGAGTAAGGCGAAATAAAAAAATAATTTCTAGAAGATCATCCATTTGCTTAAAAAAGGCGATTCATAATTGAAAATGCTGTTTCTGCCATTCGATTACCCTTTGTATCCAAGAGCGGGTTTATTTCACATATTTCAAGACCACACGCTTTCCCAGTCGCCATAAAATAAGCAATGATCTCATAAACCTCTTCGGGGTCAAACCCTTTTTCTACCGGCGTTCCTGTTCCCCTAGAAATCAAATCACAGTCCAAACTATCAACATCAAAAGAAATGTAAATAAGGTCTACTTCATTTAATTTTTCTTCACATTCTGCAAGACAATTTTTCATTTTGCGGTAACGGGTTTCGTGAACAGCATAATTTTTAATCTTATATGTTTCCATAACAGCATCCTCAACTGCTTCGGTATCGCGAACACCAAAATAAATCAAATGTTCAGGCCGCAAGATCGGACGTGGTAGTCCTAAATTTTTAAGCTTTTCCCAAGAAGCCTTAGTTTCTTTTTTAATGGTGTTGAGTGTATAGTTCGCGTTATCATGTCCCAAAGCTGCTGCCAAAGGCATGCCATGGACATTCCCTGAGGGAGAACTCAATGGAGAATGCAAATCAGCATGTGCATCAATCCAAATCACACCAATCGTTTTATCTGGGTAGGCTTCTTGAATCCCTGAAAGTGTTCCCAAGGCGGAAGAATGATCTCCGGACAATACCAAAGGGAAAAAACCTTCCTTTAAAACGTCTTTCGTGGCTGAAGCTACACGTGAACACTGCTCGCTTACAAAATGTATACGCTTTGCAAAAGTATGATTTACCTTACTGTAAATGCTTTCATTGTGGGTGGCTACATCACGGAAGGGGTGACGATTAAAAAAATCGTTATTCGCATTTATTGCAGCAATTTCAAGTGCATCTACACCCAAATCAGAGCCCCGAGTTCCTGCCCCGATATCGGATCTGTTTTTAATGATTTTTAAAGGCTTTTTCATTTTTTATTTTTACGCGTATTAAATGTAGGAATTTAAATATTTCTTTAAAATTTGCTTGGGTTTTAAACCCAAATAAAACAGTGATTTTTTATATTTGACAAAACTTAATTTATGTCCATCTCTGATCTTTATTCTTCAGGTTTCAAAAACCGTAATCGTGACCATTTTGCTGCTATAGTAAGAGTAGCGCTTTCTGACGGGATCATTACCGATGAAGAGAAAGCTTTCTTAAACCGTACAGCAATCAACCTAGAAATTGAGGAAAGCGATGTGGAAGAGATTATGGCAAATCCGGACAAATACCCCATCAATCCTCCTGCAAATACGCAACGTAGATTAGAACGTCTTTACGACCTGACGCGTATGGTTTACGCGGATAACATTGCGGATGAAGGAGAAGTACAATTGCTACAACGCATCGTAGTAGGGCTTGGTTTTGCCACAGAAGAATCAGAAAAGGTTGCTCAAAAAGCATTGCACCTTATTGCTGACGGCAACGATGAAGACGATTTTGTTGCTGCATTTTAAGCTTTTGCTTTAAGCAGTACTGCTTTTCCTATAAAACATATTCCCGTGTTGGTAACCGCCAATGCTACAGTTCCCATTGGAATCCAGTATACGTTTTCCCTTAGCTTGTAAATAATTGCCTCTCCTAATAGCGATAAACCAAATCCGATAAGCAATAAACCCACTACCGAATACAGGAATGCTGATTTCTTATTGTCCATTTTTCTTTTAAATGTAAACAATTAAATCATCGTATTGGAACAAAACGGCTGATTGTATAATCGATCTCTTCGTCCGCAATTAATTCGCTTTGATCAAAATAAATGCGGGTAGGGTAACCGTAACGAAGGTTGTATTGAACTTCAGCCACTTGGGGGTTCAGCGCCATTTGTTGCTCTATAAACCCAAAAAGTTCGTCGATGGTAGGGTATGCAAAATTGCTTTCATCATAAGGAACTCCATTTACCTGAACGATTTCAGCATTTTGAACGGATATACGGTTGGGGCCTAAAAATTCAACGGGACAAAAACAAGTAATCGTCAGATCGAAAGTATACGAATGAATCTCCTGTGAAATCCACTTTTCTTTGTTTACGATAAAAGGGTCATCATTTGCTGTGTTCTCTTTACTACATCCGTAAAAAAGAAAAACAGTTAACAGCAAAAAAATGTATGGCTTCATAGACTTTACCTTCACCAATTAAAAGGTTTATGAATAATGCTTTTTGTATGGGAAATAAGAAACCAAACCTAAAACAGCAACAAAAGCAACGGCATAATACACAAAATCTGGGGTGATGATCTTATCTCCACTGGCATAAGAATGTAAGCCTGATAAGTAAAAATTAACCCCAAAATAGGTCATCATAATACTGGCAAAAGCAAGGATACTGGCTAAATTAAACAACCACTTCCCTCGTAAACCCGGAATCAGACGCATGTGGATGACAAAGGCGTAGATCATAATGGAAATTAAAGCCCAGGTTTCTTTTGGATCCCAGCCCCAATAGCGCCCCCAACTCTCATTGGCCCACATCCCGCCAAGGAAGTTTCCAATGGTCAGCATGATTAAGCCAACTGTCAACGAAAGTTCGTTGATGATGGTAAGCTCTTTAATGTTCAGTTCCATCTTCTTTTTGTTTTTTGCTTTGGTCAATATCATCAACAGCAAGGCGACAACACCAATGATCATACTTAAAGCAAAAGGGCCATAGCTACCAACAATTACGGCAACGTGAATCATTAACCAATAACTGTCCAATACCGGTTGCAAATTTGCAATTGCGGGATCCATCCAATTCCAATGTGCAATCATTAAAATCATAGAGGCCACAAAGGTGGTTGAAGCTAAGGTTAAATTGGATTTTCGGCCAAAAATCAAACCGAAGAAAACCGTTGCCCAGGCTACATAAATCATCGATTCATACGCATCACTCCACGGGGCATGCCCGGATATAAACCATCGCGCAATTAAACCTGCAGTATGCAGCAAAAAGAGGACAAATGTTACGCCTTTAAAGAACGTAATGGCAGCACGAACAAAAGAAGAATCTTTAAAAATTTGTACAATCAAAAACACAAAAAACAAAAAACCCGTGTAGAGATACCAGCTGAAAAGTTTTTTGAAGATATCGTATTTATTGTAAGTGATTTCTGCCTCAATTTTATTTTGTGACGGCATTACATCTTCTCCAAATTTCAATTGAAATCCTTTGAGGCTTTCCAATAACTCATCTGCTTGCGCATAATCACCATCTGCTTTTGCAGCGCGTAATGATTGAAAATAAAGCGGAAGTACATTGTTTACATAAAGCGAATCTGTTCCCTTAAAGTTGGTCTCTTCCAGTTCTGGAAAAGAAACCCAACGGTTGTTCTCGTCTCCTGTAACCGGGAAAATGCGCAGCACTTTTCCCTCCAAAGCAGAGTAAAGTAAATTAACTCTCCGGTCTACTTCAATAAAGTCTTTTTGAAATTGATTGGGTACACCAGCACGGTAGGCTTCTTCAAGCTGCGTCGCAATCTTATAGTTTCCTTCTTCGTCAAAAAAAGAAATCAAAGAGGCGTATTTCGCTTTGGCGTCTACACCGGTAATTTTTCGAATCGAATCGTTTCCACGCTTTAGATAAATTACGGGGATATTATACCAAATTGCTGGGCCATTGAGAATGGACAACAATACCTGATCCGAATTTAACCCTTGATAACTATCGTATTTACTTACTTTTCGTAACAGCTCAGAAGAATAGGTATTGGCGGGTTTCATTCTACCTCCCAAATCTTGAATGACCAAAGTACCAAACTTCGCGGCATGTTCTTTTGAAAAGGCATCGGCAACCACCAATGAATCAAAATTAATTTTTGTCCGCGAATGTTGATGATCTTGCGCCTGTAATCCCGCTAGTGAAAACAAAGCGAACAATAAAAGCTGCATCTTTTTTAGCTTTATTTTATCCAATTGCTCGGCGAGGTTTTTGAAACGCGTTTTTCCTAAAAAGAAAATTCCTATCATACTGAGGTAAAGTAAAAAATACCCGACATAAGTAACCCAAGTCCCCCACCAATCATGATTCACAGAAAGAACTGTACCTTTTTCATCCGGATCAAAAGACGCTTGAAAAAATCGATACCCTTGATGGTCCAATACATGATTCATGTATATTTCATAATCAAAAGTACGTGCATCTTCCACCCTAATTTTGCTTTCAAAAGAAGAATAGCTTTTTTCTGTTCCTGGATATTTTTCAGCAACAAAATCTTTTAAATAAATAGAAAAGGGCAATTCTTTTTCCAAGGATCCGTATTGTAAATAAAAATCAAGGCCACCCACTGAAATTTTCTTCGGATCGTTGCTGCTTCCTTTTCCACCCAATAAGGTGATGAGCTCAGATTCTCCGCCTGAAGTCACTTCCAAACGCAAGGCGTCTTGTTTTACACCCTGTTGTTCTTCTGCTTTTACAATATCGAATTTTCCGCGTAAAACGGGCTCAGGAATCACAAACTGAAAATTGGGCAACGCATAGAGAGACCTCAGTTGCAGCCCTTGTCTTTCTCCTGTCGTCAACGCTCCTTGAAACTGATCTGCCATGCGCATAAAAGTTCCGGCAAATGGAGAAGATATATAATATTCCCCCTGCTCTACCTCAATATTTATCGCACCTTCAATTGGATTGTTCAGAGTAAAAAGAAGGTTGTGTATATTGACGACTTCCCCTTCTTTGATGTAGTGGTCATGACGATTTCCATCACTCGCTTCAACAATTTTTAAATAACGGTCTCCCTCAGGATCTAAAACCAAGCCTTCCGTGGCATTTTCTAGATAATCAATGAAAGTGAACTCAAAATCTTGCCCTTTGAAGTTATCGGTATATGAAAAGTCATGGGCTACATGTTCAGAAAGCAAAACGTCTTTTTGCCATTTTTTACGCAAAGCAGTGCCTTCAAATTCTCCATCAATTAAAACAGTGAGGTAGGTTTTCTCCGTCAAGAACGTATTGGAACGTTCCCCTTCACGAATGGGCATCACGCCTTCGTAACCAATGTAACGCGTGATAAAAGCTCCAAAAAGAATAAGAATAAAAGACAAATGCAAAGCCAAGACAGCCCATTTTTCTTTTCGCAACAAACGATATTTAAAGATGTTACCGATAAAATTGACGACGAATAACGCCATGATCAGCTCAAACCACCAGGCATTGTAAATCCATATTTTAGCCGTGTCTGTAGAGTACCAGCTTTCTATAAAGGTACCCAAGCCCATGGCTGTAGGGAAAACAATAAAAAGGAGTGACATTAATCTATTAGAGGCCAGGTACTTCCATACTATTTCTTTCATCAAACAATCCGCTTCTTTAGGGCACAAAGATAATTATTTCGCTAGCCATTTTTATGTTAAAAAGAAATTAATTGTATCGGATAAAAAAGAACAAAATGATTTGAATTAAAACACCCGTAATTGCAGCTTCAAATATCCGAGATACGGGAAAACGTGCAAGAAACAATGCTAAAAACCGCATCGTTGCCATCAAAGCGAGTATAATGTCCTATTTATGTATTATGAACAAGAATAATTTTTTACAAAATTTAAAAGCCGATTTCCCAGCCAGTGTGGTTGTCTTTTTCGTCGCTATCCCACTGTGTTTAGGAATTGCCCTAGCCAGTGGAGCACCGCTTTTTTCCGGTTTAATTGCTGGAATCATCGGAGGAAGTATCGTCGGTATTATCAGTGGCTCCGCAATAGGAGTGAGTGGTCCTGCTGCCGGTTTAGCAGCAATTGTCCTTACGGCAATTGGTTCCCTTGGTGGATTTGAAAACTTCCTCGTGGCTGTTGTATTGGGAGGAGTAATTCAATTGATCTTCGGAATCGCACGTGCAGGAATTATCGGGTATTATTTTCCCTCTTCTGTAATTAAAGGAATGTTAACGGGGATTGGTCTTATTATCATCATCAAACAAATTCCTTACTTCTTTGGTTATTCTGCAGATCTCCCAGGAAGCTTTGCAGATCAAATCAGCTACGGATCAACTCTTATCGCATGTGTCAGCATGGGTATTCTTCTTTTATGGGATTTGGTTTTGACCAAAAAAGCCAAAATTTTCCAACTTATACAAGGACCTTTGGTTGCTGTTGTTGTTGGGATTGTATACGTTTTTAGCACCGCAGGAAACAGCCAATGGGGCGTTGCTGACAGTCAATTGGTGAATGTACCCACAAACGTTGCTGACTTAAGCTTTGTTACTTTCCCAAATTTTGATGTCATTTTCAACAGTCAAGTATGGGTTGTAGCCTTTACCATTGCTTTGGTCGCCAGTTTGGAAACCTTGCTGTGCGTTGAAGCCACTGATAAATTGGATCCTGAAAAACGCGTTACTCCAAAAAATAGAGAATTGATTGCACAGGGAATAGGAAATATTTTATCCGGAATGATCGGTGGACTGCCCGTTACTCAGGTAATTGTTCGAAGCTCGGCAAACATCCAATCCGGAGGAAAGACAAAAACTGCTGCTATCCTACACGGATTCTTGTTGCTTATTTCTGTGGTTACCATTCCATTTTTATTGAATAAGATTCCTCTTTCGGTATTAGCGGCTATTCTTCTTATAGTAGGATACAAACTAGCCAAACCTGCATTGTTCAAAAGCATGTATCAATTGGGATGGAAACAATTTATTCCTTTTGTGGTTACCATTACAGGAATTATTTTCACCGACTTATTACTAGGAATTGGTTTGGGGCTAACGGTAGGAATATTCTTTGTACTCTACAACAGCTATCAAAACTCTCATTTAACCATTCAGCATGAAACTGAAGCGGGTAAAGAGGTTGTAAAAATTGAGCTTGCAGAAGAAGTAACTTTTATAAACAAAGCGCCAATTTCAAATGAATTGGAAGGACTAGCCGAAAATTCTGAGCTTGAAATTGATGTAACCAAGACGAAGTATTTGGACAATGACATCATTGAAATTCTAGACGACTTTTTAGAAACAAGCGAAGAAAAGAAAATTGTAACCCGACTCGTTTCTCAAAAAGGAGTTGAAGAAAACCCCAAAAACATTGCAAAAATTTTAGAATTATAACAATTCATAAAACAAAATAATATGATCGCAGCAAACACTGACGCACAAAGTAAAATAAGCCCTCAAAATGCATTAGAAATGCTAAAGGAAGGGAATACTCGCTTTTTAGCGAATAAACAAACAGACAAGCAACTCCTAGCAGAAGTTGAAGGCACTAGTGCTGGACAATACCCTTTTGCCTGTATCCTGGGATGCATCGATTCACGTGTACCCGCAGAATTGGTTTTTGACACAGGAATTGGCGATTTATTCAACGCCCGTGTCGCCGGTAACTTTGTCAATACCGACATTCTTGGCAGCATGGAATTTGCCTGTAAACTGGCAGGTGCAAAGGTCATTCTCGTTCTTGGTCACACCCAATGTGGTGCTGTAAAAGGGGCTTGTGATGATGCCAAACTAGGCAACCTAACGGACATGCTGGCCAACATAACACCAGTAGTAAACGATACGGCTTATGAAGGTGACCGATCTTCAAAGAATCTAACCTTCGTAGATATGGTGGCAGAAAACAATGTGAATGCTACCATCGCTAAAATTAAAGCAGACAGTCCTGTTCTTAATGAAATGGAAGGCAATGGGGAAATCATCATCGCTGGGGCGATGTACGATGTAACCTCCGGAAAAGTTACGTTTATGGACTAGGTTCTTCAATCAAGTGCATAAAAAAAGGGGACAAATTGTCCCCTTTTTTTTTGTGCTAAATCTAATATTATCCTCGGATGGATTGAATCAAATCAAGGGTTTTACGAACATTTTCTTCCAATTCAGCATACGCTTTATTGGTTAAAATATCTTTCGAAATCAATTTAGATCCCATTCCTACGCAAGTTACACCCGCATCAAACCAACCCCTAAGGTTAGATTCTTCAGTGGATACACCCCCTGTAGGCATGATGGATGTCCAAGGTTGAGGTCCTTTGATGGCTTTTACAAAACCGGGACCGTAGGTGCTGCCTGGAAAGAGTTTAACCACTTCACAGCCTAACTCTTCTGCTTGCGCGATTTCTGTTAAGGAACCACAACCAGGAGACCATAATACCTTTCTTCTGTTGCAGACAATAGCGATGTCCTCTCTAAAAACCGGAGTAACTACAAAGTTTGCTCCTGCCAACATATAAGCAGAGGCGGATGCAGCATCCGTTACAGAACCAACGCCCAACATCATACCGGGCAATTCTGCAATGGCAAATTTATTCAATGCCGTAAAGATTTCTAAAGCAAAATCTCCTCTGTTGGTGAATTCCATCAAACGAGCGCCACCGTCATAACAAGCTTTTAAAACCTGTTTGGCAACGTCTATGTCTGGATGATAAAACAGAGGAACCATTCCTGATTCCTCCATCTGTTTTACTACTTCTATACGTGTATATTGTGCCATACAAAAGGGTTATCGAGCAACACGCCCAGAGGCGTCACCACTCATTAATTTTTCAATTTCAGGGATGGTCACCAAGTTCGCATCTCCTTTTATGGTGTGTTTCAAACAAGAGGCTGCAACAGCATAATCCAAGGCTTTTTGGTCGTCACCAGGATAATTGATGAGTCCATAAATCAAAGCCCCCATAAAAGAGTCTCCCCCTCCTACACGATCCACGATATGTGTAATCTGGTATTCACTGCTTTTCAGCATATTTTTCCCGTCATACAAAACACCGGCCCATGTATTATGAGAGGCAGAAATAGACCCCCTAAGTGTAGTGATAACTTTCTTTGCACGTGGGAATTTTTCCATCATTTGCTCGCAAACCGATAAAAAGGCTTCCGCTTTCACATGTTCTCCTTGCGTTGTAATGTCTAATCCTTCAGGCTTGATTCCGAAATGCATCTCTGCATCTTCTTCGTTGCCTAAGATAACATCACAGTACGAGGTCAATTCTGTCATTATTTTTTCTCTATCGCCGTCATACTTCCACAATTTGGCTCTGTAGTTCAAATCTGTAGAAATCGTAATGCCCATAGAGCTGGCTGTTTTAACAGCTTCTAAACACGCATCAGCTGCGCTTTGCGATATCGCTGGGGTAATGCCCGTCCAATGGAACCATTGCGCATCCTTAAAGACCTCGCTCCAATCCACCATTCCAGGTTCAATTTCAGACATCGCAGAATGCGCTCTGTCATATACAACCTTACTCCCACGACTAACGGCACCCGTTTCAAGGAAATAAATCCCTAAGCGGTCTCCTCCTTCTACAATGTGTTGCGTCCCTACGTTACGCTTACGCATTTCCATAAGAGCACACTGACCAATATCGTTTTTTGGCAATCGGGTTACAAATTCTACTGGCAATCCATAGTTTGCCAAAGAAACCGCAACATTAGACTCTCCACCCCCATAAACTACATCAAAGTTGTTGGCTTGCGAAAAGCGTAAAAAACCCTGCGGCGCAAGACGCAACATGATTTCCCCAAAAGTTACTACTTTTTTCATTTGTTTTATTTGATTGAATTTAGTTTAAATACCAAGGGCTTGTCCACCACCAATTTGAATGGTTTCTGCGGTAATAAAAGACGCATCGCCACTCGCCAAGAAAGAAACAACAGCGGCAACTTCATTGGGCTGTCCTAATCTTCCTAACATGATGTTGTTTTTCCAAGAAGCAAATACTTCTGGCTTGGTCGATTTAATTTGAGCGTGGAAAGGCGTGTCAATGGTTCCAGGAGAAACGGCATTTACACGAATTCCATACTCCGCTAGATCTTTTGCCAACGCACGTGTAATGGCATGTACACCTGCTTTTGACGTTCCGTAAATTCCAGCTCCTGGACCTCCGGCATTCCACCCAGCGTTAGAGGTATAGTTGATGATGGTTGGGTGTTCCCCATTTTTCAAGAAAGGAATAGCAGCTCTAGATGCAAAAAAGGTTGAATCTAAGTTTAGGGCCATTACTTTACGATAGAAATCTGTGGTCATTTCTTCAAAACGCTGACGTCCGCCAAGACCTCCAGCATTGTTAACCAATACATCGATTTTTCCGTACTTTTCACCTATGGCTTTGATGTGGGCATTCACAGCGTCTTCATCTGTTACATCAAATCCGCGGTATTCAGCTTGAATTCCTTCCGCTTCAAGTTCTTTTACTTTTTCCGCTCCGGCTTCATCCTCGATTCCGTTAAGAACGACATGAAATCCGTCTTGGCCTAAGCGTTTGGCCACTTCAAAACCTATACCACCTGTGGCACCGGTTACGACTGCAATTTTTTGATTTGAATTACTCATAATTATAAGTTTAATAGTATAGTTGTACGTTAATTTTTTTCAATAACCAATTTGACCTTATTGATCAACAGGAAGATTGAGAGCACTGCCAAGACCACAGAAAGTGTGATGGCAATAAATGCAGGGGTATACGAACCGCCTTCTGTAATTTTTCCGATAAACCAATTCATAATGATTGGAGAAAATGCCGCAACTGTTCCTGCTAAACCGGCTAAGGTTCCGACAGAGGGCCCTCTAAAGAGATCACTCGAAAGCGTTTGAATGTTTCCGATAGCAAACTGAAAACCAAATAAAGCAAGTCCCGCTAGAAATATGAAGGTCATGTAATTTGAATCGTTTACCAAAAGAATGATTCCTACAAATCCTAATACAATAAGTACACTGCCCAAAACAATACTGGCTTTTCTTCCCGTATCAACAGAAGAACGTTTAATGATGGCTTCGGTAAAGAAACCTCCTAAAATTCCTCCTGCAGCAGCCATTAAATAAGAGATCCACATGGTGTTTCCTATTTCTTCAATGCTTAGGTTGAATTTTGAATTTAAATAAATGGGCATCCATCCGGCAAAGAACCACCATATGGGTTCAATGAAAAAGCGACAAAGCAAAACGCCCCAAGGTTGCTTGTAACTCAACAATTTTGAAATGCTCAAACTTTTGGCTTCTCCGGTTGGTTCCGATTGTGTTTCTTGTCGGTCGTTTAAAAGTAAGTTACGTTCTTCTTCTGTGATCCAAGGATGGTCTTCGGGTTTAGATTTGTTGATGATGTACCAAGGAATCACCCACAAAAGTCCAACTGCACCTAAGATAACATAGGTTGTTTTCCAGCCAAACTGAGCGTATAAGAAAACAATAATCATAGGGGCAACAACATTTCCTATGGAAGCCCCTGAATTAAAAATCCCTTGAGCTAAAGCTCTTTGTTTTACTGGGAACCATTCTCCATTGCTTTTTACAGCACCTGGCCAAAGTCCGGCTTCACCCAGACCCAATAACCCACGCACTATGGAGAGACTAATAACGCCTCTTGCAACGGCATGCAATGCTGCAGCAGAAGACCAAACAACTATGGATACAATGAAACCAATTCGGGTCCCGATTTGATCGTACAATCGTCCCGATAGAAATTTACTTGCCGCATAGGTAATCATAAATATATTCAGCATGAATGCATAATCTGCATTGTCCATGCCTAAATCCTCTCCCATTTGCGGCCAAAGCAAAGCAAATGCTGTTCTATCAATGTAATTGATTACAGTGGCAATAAAAATTAATCCTATTATCCACCATCTTAAGCCTTTAAGTTTCATATACGTATATTTTAAAGTACATCTAAAGTAGATGAACCGAAATCGTTTCTAATGTAAAACGGAAATGAACCCGATTTACTTTGTGTTGTAACAATATTGGTATAATACAGAGAAATGCTCTTTCATGGCTAATCTAGCTTCATCAGGTTTCTGAGCACGTATGGCGTCTAATATATTTTTATGCTCTTGAATTCCCTTGAAAGCTGTATCCTTATCACAAACGTGGTGTTGTTCAAAGTTCGCTATGATTTCAGGAGTGATTTTAAGCATAAAAGTATTCAACGTTGGATTTCCACTGGCTTTGGCTATGGCCAAATGGAAAATCAAGTCTTCTTCAATGGCTTGTTCGCCACGAATAACTTTATCGGAATACTCTGCTAAAGCATTTTCCAATTGAATAAGGTCATCCGTTGTTCTACGCATCGCTGCCATTTTAACGCCTTTCAGTTCAAGAAAGATTCTAGCCTCTACAAGGTCTTTAAATGAAGGGGTTTTTAAACCCAAGATGTCATCAATCATTCCGTTTAAAGCTGTGATGCCTAAATCAGCTACAAAGGTGCCACTTTGAGGAATCGACTTTACAACACCGTAATACTCTAATTTTTGGAGCGCTTCACGTAAATTGCTTCGGGTAACATTGAATTTTTCAGACAGCATACGTTCCGAAGGCAATTTATCGCCAGGTTCAAAGTTTTTGAAATTTATCAATTCTTTGATTTGGGCAATTATTTGCTTTTGAACTTCTTGTATTTCGCTATCGATAATCATCTTCATAAAAGCTTGTAGAATACAAAATTACATTTTTATCTATATATACTAAAATAAATTACTAATCATGATTCACTTCAAGATCGTAATATTTGACATAAGAATACGAACCTTCTTCAGTGGACTGGAAATAATTCCCAGCTTTAAAGTAATTTTCAAAAATCCCCCACTTTTCCATATGAATGCTTTCGTATACTACAGAATGTTCTTCGTTAAGAATAACTTCCATACGTCCTTCAGAGGCTAGAACTTCCAATGTAAAAGGATCATGTCCTACATCGACAGGCAACGTTATGCCATCGTCATCGCCCCAAGCGTCAGTATGTAAAAGCGCTTCGTCAGAAGCGGTAAGGTCTTTAACAACTTTTGTTTTAATTCTTATTCTTCCTCTGTACCAATAAATTTTTAGTACTGGAGGTGCATTATTATCGTTTTCTCCAATAAGATCTCTCTGTGCATCTGTTAGGCGGCCGTGAATCTGCATCACGATAACGCGGTGTGGATTTCCACTGCCATCCAAGGACACATCCGGTACGGATAAGGTGCCTTTCATTCTACCCCCTTGTGCAAATGTCCAATTGACACGGTCACTGCCTGATTCCATTTGCTCACGTAATTCTGTACGTGAATAAGAGGAATTTGGCGTTGTTGATTCTGGATAGGTATAAAACACCAAGGATCCGTCTATAGAATCATTATAAAAGAAAGGACGCAATGTTGCATTGGTCGCATAATCTAAAATCTCCGGTGGTTTTACCGAAGAGGGGTTCCCAATCGGTAATGTCACCTTCCAATGATTCAAATCAATATCCGGAAGTAAATAATTTTGTTGAGAATTTGATCCTGAAGTAGAAGCAGATCCGCCCCCTGATGTATCAGTGGACGGATTGCTTGTATTACTTGTTTGGTCTTGAGAAGCCAAATAAGCATCCAAATCAAATGAAGATTTATCTGATTTCTTACAACTTACTACAATGAAAGTTAGTAAGAAAAAAAGAAAAATGTAGTGTTTCAAAAGATTGGTGTTGGCCATATTGATTCTCAAAAACTCTCAACAATTATTGTTGTTCAATCGTCAAATCATCCAATCTAGATTCAACAGAATCATTGGTTACATAAATTGCAATTTCAGAATTATCTCCAGAATTAAAAGAAACTGACTCTCCTACATAAGTAGAGGCAGAACTTTGATCGTTGAATGTACCTGAAGCAATTGTAGCACCTGCAACAGCATTCGGATCATTTACTGCACCCCCAAGGATGGCTACAGTTAAACTACCCGCAGGGGAAGTTTTCATTGTATAGTAAAATGATAAACGATAATCTGTATTAGGTAAAACTGTAATCAATTGATATGCAATACGGTCTCCTGATGAAGGAAACTTCGCTGCTTTTGGTGAAGATCGAACTGGGCTTGATGTAATTTGAATTACACCTCCAAGATCAGAATTTCTCCATCCATCTCTATAAGAATCATCTCCTTCAATATCAAAACTAGGGTTAAGTATAACGGGGGTAAACTCAATTACCTGCTCAATTACATTCACCTCAGTCGTTGAAGAATTTGAAATTCCTTTTGCATCACTTGCTGTTAGGGTTACGTTGTAATCCCCAATGGCAGAATACGTCTTCGATGGGTTGGCATCTGTTGATGTCGTTCCGTCACCGAAATCCCAAGCATAGGTCGTAGCACTTTTAGACTGATTTGAAAATTCAACCGTCAAGTGATCTCCATCACTTATTGCATATGAAAATGCTGCAGAAGGTGGCGTTAAATCTGCTATAGAATCAGCTTCCGGCAAATTAAGTTCTTCCACACAGCTCACCGTGGTAAACAGTAGAGCAGTAATCATAAGTACATAACTGAACTTAGATTGTGTCAATTGTATTTGTTTTAAATTTTTTATCATGGTTTTGCTTTTTATATCAGGGGTTTGCAATGAACAAACCCCCGAAATTATTAACTAAGAAATGAAATATTAGTAACCAGGATTTTGACTCAAATCACCTTTACTTAAGTTTATCTCAGCCTGTGGTAGAGGTAAAAGTAAGTCTGTGCCCGTGAATTGATATCCTTGTGCTGAAGAATAAGCCGATAATACATCGCTTGCCATGCCAAAGCGCATAAGGTCAAATAAACGATGGTTCTCAAAAGCCAATTCCGCTCTTCTTTCATCAATCAATGCCTGCTTGGTTAGGGTTACAGTATTGTCTGTAAATCCAGCTCTACCTCTTACAGCATCAAATGAACTGATTGCACTTGGATCTGATGTTGAATTAGCACCGGCTAAAATAGATTCAGCATGCATCAATAAAACATCTGCATAACGCAATACAATCCAGTCATTCCCCGCTTTGGTAGGATCAGATGCATAATCTGGACCTTCTTGACCGTCGGGTAAATACTTTGCAACTTGGTAGAAACCAAGCTGACTTGAATCTTCACGAAGTGAAACAGCTGTTCTAGATCCACCATGGGTATCCATGAAGTTTTTAGCATCTAGGGAAACGTAGTTTACCCCAGAGCTTCTCCCGACACCATTCAACCATTCCGCAGAAAAGTTTTGACTATCGATACCCCCGGAAGCATACCCGATAGCGAAAATAGTTTCGCTATTGCCTTCGTTGTAAAACACATCTTCGAAATCACTTTCTAAAGAATAACGTCCACTGTTAACAATGCTTTCACACAAAGTTCTAGCGGCTGCATAGTTCCCTTGTGTAAGGTGAACTTTAGCCAACAAAGCTTGCGCGGCGGCTTGAGAAGCACGGGTTCTGTTGTTTCCTAACCCACCTGCAACTGCAGTAGTAAGATCTGAAGTAATTAATGTGTATACATCACTTTCAGAAGCTCTAGTATAGGCAGAATCAGTGTCTGCAGGTCCAATAATTGACGTAATTAATGGAACAGCACCGTATAAACGTACCAAGTTAAAGTAGGCATACGCACGAACAAATTTAGCTTCCGCTTCGAATTGAGCTGCCGTTGCACCGCTTACAATGTCAAGGTTGGCTAAAACCGTATTGGCTCTAAAAATTACATTGTAAAAACTTCTGTAATAGTCATATACAATACCATTGGTTGCTTCTACAGAGTAGAATTCAAACTGAGCAGCCTCTCCTTCTTGCGCTTTTGTTCGTGTGTTATCACTACGCATTTCTGTTAAGTAAAACTCAATTTGAGTAGAATGATTATCATTTGCACTGGTAGAATTTACCCCTTGCAAACCATCGTACATGTTGATCACTGCTGTCTCTAGTTCAGCGGCATCATTGTAATAGCTTCCAGCATTAATGGCTGAAGTAAGCTCTGGCTCTAAAAAATCGCTTTCACAGGAAGTAGCGAAGACTCCCACAAAAAACAATGCTAAATATTTAAAATGTCTCATAATTTCTGTTTTTTGTTTATGGATTAAAATTCAACGTTTAGACCTAAGGAAATGGTTCTAAACACTGGCGATCCAGCTCTTTGATACCCCCATGTTGTTGGAGAAGTATTGTTGATGGACTCTGGGTTGAACCCAGTATAGTCAGCCGCTGTAGAGTAAATCAAGTTTTGACCTGACAAGTAAACTCTTGCAGAAGTAACATTGATGTTTTCCAACAAGCTTCTATCAAATCTGTATCCAATGTTTACATTTCTCAAGGCTACATAAGAAGCATCTTGAACGATGTCATTGGTGAAGATTTTTTGCTTGATGAATCCTCTTTGATCAGATGGAATTGCACCTACACCAGATGTGATGTAATCTTGTCCTGAGTTAAATTGGTTGAAGATGTACTGATCTCCCATGTTACGCACTTGTGCTCCAAGACTGGCTTGAATCATAAAGCTAAGGTCAAAGTTGCCATAACTAAAGTCATTGGCTAAACTCCAAACTACATCTGCATAAGGATCTCCTAAGATGGTTTTATCATCATCGTCGATAAGACCGTCTCCATTTAAATCTTTAACATATACATCTTGGGCCTCTGCACCAACAGGGTGGAAAGGTGTTTTGATGTTTTCTAAAGGAATGTCGCGATCAACTACCCATCCGTAGAAAGAAGAAATTGGTGAACCAACTTGGTTGATCCATTCTGCTGGACGCTTAGAATCAATGGATTGAATCTGTCCGTCTGCTTCTCCAAAGCTAACCAACTCATTGTCGTTAGAAGAGATTAAGAAGGTAGAGTTCCAAGAGAAATTATCTGAAGTTACATTCTTGGTACGCAATTCAAATTCAATACCGCTGTTTTTAACCTCACCAAGGTTTACAATCGCGTTTGTAAATCCAGTTGTAGAAGACACAGGGTTGTTGATCAATAATTGATCACTTGTTCTTTCGTAGTATTCAACAGAACCTGTAATACGGTTATTGAATAATCCAAAATCGATTCCAGGGTTCATTTCAATAGAACGCTCCCACTGTAATCCAGGGTTTGCAACGTTGATTGGATTAAACGCTGTAGCCAATGCTCCGTCAACAACTGCAGTCGAAGACTGTAGTAACGACAAGTATGGGAAGTTGTTTACCAATACAGATCCTACGTTAAAGAATGGATTTCCAGAAACCCCGTAGCTGAAACGCAATTTCAATTGGTTGACAACGCTGTTTCCAGACAAGAAGTCTTCGTTAGAAACAATCCAACCCACAGATGCTGCTGGGAAATCTCCGTACTTAGATTCAGGTCCAAAAGCAGAGTACCCATCACGACGGTAGCTTAAAGAAGCTAAGTACTTGTTTTTGTATACATAGTTTACACGCGATACATAAGAAATCAAACGTTGTGCGTAATCATAAGAGTTTGCTGTCACCGTAGTGGGATCAGCAGCTCCAATGTTCTGCAATAAATCTGACGTATATCCTTGCCCTGAAGCAGACTCAAACTGAGTGTCCCAACGCTCTGCAGAATACCCTAAGATGGCATCCAACTCATGACCATTGTTTTCCCAGTGGTAGCTAAAGAAGTTGTCCATTACAAAGTGAACTCTTCTTAGGTTAGAAATATCGTACTGCGCATTTGAAGCACCGTTTCTGTGTGCCTCAACACCTTGCCAGCGGTCTTGTTTTGTGTGCTGGTAGTCTCCAAGAATGGTTGACTTAAAGTTCAATCCTTTGGCCAACTTAAACTTGAAATACGTACTTCCGTACAATTTAAATTTATAATCGTTACGGTCACGCTCAATTACTTTTGCAGCGGGGTTGGTGTTCGAAGTATTCGAAATATCTGTACCAGATCCTGAAGCAGCAGGAGCTCCTGCGACTAAATCATAATCGTCAAACATGCGCTGAATTGCATAATCGCCTACTTGAACATTAGCATACTTTCCGTTATCACGGACACGACTAACGTGTTGAATCGTATTTTCATCTAGGTAGGTAGGTAACCATGGCGTTTGACGTAAAATGTCATGTGTTGAACCGTCAAAACGACGACGTTGCGTATACGAGGGACTCATATTAACCCCCATGGATACCTTATCGCTTAATTTTGTATCCACCTTCAACTTCAAATTGTACTTTTTAAAGTCATCGGTCAACAAAACTCCTTCATCGTGAGTGTAGTTGAAGGCTGTACTGAATTTTGTTTTTTCATTCCCTCCACGTGCAGCAAAGGCATGGCTATTGATTACACCCCCGTCAAAAATAACATCTTGCCAGTCGCGGTCAACACCAATTGCTAATTTAGCAGCGGTTTTGTCAGAAATTGACCCTACACCTCCTGTTGATGGGTGATCAGAAGCTCTTTCTCTTTCAGCCCAGTCAGCGATAGAGAAGTAGTACGCATCACTTTGGTGTGCTTCTTTGAATCCAGTGTAAGTATTGTACGAAAATTTAACTTTCCCTTCTTCTCCTTCCTTAGTTGTAATTAAAATCACCCCATTTGCGCCACGAGAACCGTAGATAGCAGCAGAAGCGGCATCTTTCAAAATTTCAAAAGAAGCGATATCGTTCATATCCAAGTTGCTCAAGTAATCGTTGTCTACTAAAAGACCGTCTACAACAACTGCAGGATCAGAAACCCCAGTAATGGATCCTGTTCCACGAATACGAATGGTGGGTGCAGAACCTGCTTCCCCTTCGGTCGCGGCAATGTTTACCCCAGATACCTGACCTACCAAAGCGTCGTCTACACGAGAAACAGCAATTTGATCAAGTTTTTCATTCGTAACCTTGGATATTGATCCTGTAAGGTTAGACTTTCTTTGCGTACCGTATCCTGTTACTACAATTTCATCCAATTCGTTTAAGTCTTGGACAAGCGATACATTAACGCTGTCTTGACCTGTATATTGAATTACTTGTGTTGTAAAGCCAAGATAAGATACCTCTAGGCTTTGTCCGGAAGACACCGAGATGGAGAAATTCCCATCAAAATCAGTTGTCGTTCCATCACTGGTTCCTTGCACAACAATTGCAGCGCCTGGAATGGGTTGTCCATCCTCGCCTACAACAGTTCCACTAACCAGATTTTGAGCATAACTGAATGTAATACTCAAAAGCATGAATAGCATTGCTAAATTAAATTTGATTTTCATACGTTTTAAAAAAAATTAGTTAACATTATTTTATTTTTTTTCGCCTCTATAAAAGAAACGATCGCATGACAACACGAAACTATAGGATAGTAATCGCATCAACATGCAGTGTCCTTTATAATGCCTTTACACATTGCAAAAACATAAATAAAGCAGTGTGACCTGCTTTACATTTACTTTTAGTGGTAAACCAAATTGGTTAACCATTCTGGTTTTCCAAATATAAAAAAAATAATAGAAAATACTAATCCTTTAAAAAAAATATTATCCTGTAATGAATATCTCAATCGAAAAGGTTTTAAAATGCGGAAATCTATTGTTTTAAAGATTTTTAGGAATTGAGATTTAGCATTAAAAAAAGGGATTGGCAAAAGCCAATCCCTTTTTTGTCTTTATTCAAAGCCTATAAAGTGTGATTCCGTTGAAGCCCGGTAGACTTAGTAACCAGCATTAGCCAAGGCTTTGACTGCATTGAAACGACTACTCCATAAAATCTTCACGGATGGGACTGAAGACGTCAATCAATTCTCCGGCTTCTGTGCATATTGCACCGTGCAATACATTGGGGGGAATGTAAAAACTATCTCCTGTTTTTAAGGTTTGGGTTTTTCCGTCAATGGTAACATCAAAACTCCCCGATACCACATAGGTCACTTGAGAGTGGTAATGTTGGTGCATAGGGCCGATACCTCCTTTATCAAAGGCGACGTGGACCAACATGATCTTGTCGTCGTATCCCATGATTTTACGCTTTACACCTTCTCCAACGGTTTCCCATTCAATGTCTTTGGTCAATAAAAACTCTTTGCTTGCTCCGAAACTTTTCATATGTTAAAATTTAATTATGGTTATAGGGTCCTACCCATTCTATTTTTTCTTCTCCTATGGTAAGTGAATGCTGTGCAGAAGGCCTACCGTCTTGGTTGGCCAAACATAAACGCACACTTTCGCCAGATGTAAATGTAATTTTAATGACCGTATAGGCCTCCGTATCCTTTTCTACTAAGATGTTTTCTATCTTTGACACACTGTTTATTGCCAATTCACTCACGGGACTGTAACTTCCATGAATCTCCAAAGCATTTACAAAAAGAGTACTTTTTTTATTTCCTCTCCTTAGAATAAATGAAGGATCTTGCCTTAAGTTAAATTCAGGATCTGAAGCACCCAACTGCGTAAACAATAGCTCATCTTCTTTTTGAGTAACCATGGACAAGGTTTTAAAGGTTCCGTCTGACAACCAACTCAGCTGCGATAATTCTGGATCTGCCTGTCCTAGGCCTTTTAGCCATAAATGCTGATAACCTGCTGCTGTTCCCAAAGCCGAAAGGCTTTCGGGTACAGTGTATTCAAAATTCGCATCTATAATTTGTCCAAAATAATGGTGAGGTAAATCGTATTGATGGCTTTCATCCGTTTTTACTCGAAAAATATCTACCGTTAACGGATGATCCAATGCTTTGTTTTCCAGAAGAATTAGGGTTCTGTGAAGTTTGGTTCCTGGATAAGCATTGTTTTCTTTCGCACTTATCCACTGACTTCCCGTTTGATCTACTGCGCTAAAGTATTTATCGGAATGGTACTTACTCCCCACAGCATATTTCCCGCCAAAATGAGAAGTTTCGTCCAATACCAGTGTGTTGTGCGCAATGGTTTGTTTGGCCCAAGTCGTATTTTCTTTAAGGTACCCTCCCCCATTTTTTTGATCTATGTTTACAAAACGTGCCAGACCATAATCTTGTAGCACTTCTTCTCCCCTATGAAACATAGAATAAGAGAGCTTGTCATAATGTCCATGGCTGTTTCCATGCGCAGTGTATTTTACGACCAAATTCAATTCGTCTTCTACAGCTCCGGAACGAAGGATACTAATCCCGCCCTGCAAACCTAGGGGACCATCGGTTATTTCCATAGAGGATTTCACAAAGGGGGTTGTTTTTCCATCAGCTATGGCTTTGGCTACAGCAAAGCCAGCATCGTCTAAGGTTAACTTATTTTGCGTTTTTGCGATGGACAATAGTCCCGGTTCTTGAGTGCCATAATGGTAGGCTATGTCTACTGCGGATACCAATTCACGTGAGAAATAAGACATGCCTTTTTGGGCATCGTTTAGGGGGTAAAATTCACCATCCGTATCCGTTAGGTTCAACAAAGTATTTACAGCCTTTAAGAGCACCCCGTCTTTAAAATTCCAAATGTCTTCAGCAGGTCTAGCATTGTGCAGACCGGTGGCAAACAATAAGTAGGGGTACATCGCATAACGCTGGTAATAAGGGGCTTCAGTATAGTAGCCTTCTGGAGAGAAAGGAGCGTCTATATTGGCCAAAAAGCCTGCTTTTCCTTCTTTGTCTTTGATAAAGCCGCCGTCGTTATCTTTTGCGTTTGCAGCGATAGAATCCTCTTTTAAGCCATACAAAGCACGTTGGATCAACTCTTCGTCTTGCATGACAAGGCCAATCATTCCAACTGCAGCGCTGCCCCAAGTACTGTGGTTGTGGATGCGGTTAAAGTATTGTGGATTTTCTACCGAAATATAGTCTGCATAAGGGCGAAATAATTCGTTTTCCAAATGCTTGCGTTCTTTCTTGGACAGGTAGTTGTACACGCAATCGTAGGCTTGACTCACATATACCAACCAGTTTGCATCGTTTAAACACTGCCAAAACAGTTTTCCACGAGCATAGGATCTGGGTTGCGGGTGAATGGGTAAGCTTTTATACATCGCGGCATACTCCATCAATACCTCTTTTACATAGGCTGCATATTTTTCATCTTCTACTATCTGATATAGCGCTGCTGCTTTTTGCAGCATAAAAAAGTTTTGCTTGTGCCGTTCATGGGTATAGCCCCCGGCCATGTCTTTGGGTATTGGAACAAAGATGCCTTTCGAAATTTCGGCATCAACTTCCCCTTTAACCTGCGCCAAATGAGCGTCAAAGAACGGGACCTTTCCAAGGTTCGCTCGGATCTCTTTGACCCCTGCTTGGGTCATTATAAGGTTGGGATGTTCTTGTGCTCCCAAATAAAAGGAGGCAAATAAGGTTAAAAATACGAATGTCTTTTTCATCTTTAAATTACGCTTTGCTTTTTTAGCGATAAAGGCTTAATGTTTGTTCCCAAATTTGACTTTTTGAATCGTTTAAAGACTCGAAAAATACAGCAATGTTTAAATAGGATGGATTTTTCATCGCGACTGGTTTTCCAATTTGGTCAACCAATATAAGAAATTAATTCTATAGAATCTGTTGTTGAAAATAAAATCAATGATCTTGCTGGACAGGGATGGGAGTTGGCTTTTGTAAACGGTGGCGTAGAATCATCGG
>CBFIJA010000022.1:0-24349 GCA_965662875.1 Candidatus Arcticimaribacter sp. | reverse complement strand
AATTCAACACCAATACGGTCCTGAGCTTCTCCAGTTGCTGCACCGATATGAGGTGTCAAAGAGACTTTTGGATGCATCAGAATTTGAACTGCAGGTTTAGGTTCGTTTTCAAAAGTGTCTAGCCCTGCAAAAGCAAGTTTACCTGCGTCAAGTGCTTTTAAAAGCGCTACTTCATCAATGACCCCCCCGCGGGCAGCGTTGACTAATGCAGCACCGTCTTTCATAAGCTCAAATTGTGCTTCGCCGATAACGTACTCTTTTTGAGCTGGGACGTGAAGGGTAATGAAGTCCGCTTCCGCCAAAACGCTTTCCATCGATTGCGTTTTGATTTCTACGTCAATGCTTTGTCCGTTGAAAAGGGCTACATTCACTGTAGCAGCATCCATAAATTTATCTGCTGCAATAACATTCATCCCGACGCCTAGTCCAATTTTAGCTGCTTCTTGTCCAATGCGACCAAAACCAATTACGCCTAAGGTTTTTCCACGAAGTTCGACTCCTTTGGCATAGGCTTTTTTCAATCCTTTAAAGTTTGTTTCTCCTTCTAACGGCATATTTCGGTTGCTGTCGTGTAAAAAGCGAACGCCACCATACAAATGCGAAAACACCAATTCTGCTACAGAAGCAGAAGAAGCAGCAGGGGTATTGATCACGTGCAATCCTTTTTCACGGGCATATTCAACGTCTATATTGTCCATACCCACACCACCACGTCCGATGATTTTAAGGTTAGGGCAGGCATCAATCAATTCTTTTCTTGCAGTAGTGGCACTGCGTACCAAAAGGACAACAATGTCATTTTCATTGATGTAATTGATCAGTTGTTCCTGGGCCACGTTAGTGGTGGTAACATTGAAACCGTTGGCTTCCAAAGCGTCAATTCCACTTTGCGAGATGCCGTCATTTGCGAGTATATTCATTTTTATAGCGTTTTTTCAAATTCTTGCATTACCGTTACCAGCTCTTGAGCACTTTCCATTGAAAGCGCGTTGTAGATAGAAGCACGATAGCCTCCTACAGAACGGTGACCTTTTAGTCCACTGATGTTTGCAGCATTCCACATTTCATCAAATTTTGTTCCATCTACTCCTTCTGCAAGGTTAAAGGTAGCATTCATTAAACTACGATCTTCTGTTGCTGCAAAGCCTTCAAAGGCTGAATTTCGATCGATTTCGTCGTAAATTAATTTTGCTTTGTCTTCGTTGTGTTTTTGGATGGCAGAAATCCCCCCTTTTTCTTTCAACCACTCAAGTGTTAGCATAGAGGTGTATACGGCAAATACTGGGGGAGTATTGAACATACTCTCTTTATCTGCATGTATAGCATAGGATAACATAGAAGGAACATCTGTATTCATTTGTGCCAAGAGGCTTTCTTTAACGATGACCAGGGTGGTCCCGGCAGGACCCATATTTTTTTGAGCACCCGCGTAAAATAAATCAAAGGCTGAATAGTCAAATTCGCGTGAGAAAATATCAGAACTCATGTCAGCCACTAAGGGGACATTTGTTTTGGGAAGCGAATGAAACTGCGTCCCGAAAATGGTATTGTTGGTGGTGATGTGTAAATAGTCTAAATCCGCAGGGATGTCATGTCCTTTTGGGATGTAGTTGAAGTTTGCTTCTTTTGAAGAAGCAATTTCAACCACTTCTCCATATCGTTTTGCTTCTTTTATGGCTTTATCAGACCAAGCTCCCGTATTGATGTATCCCGCTTTGGATTTCATCAGGTTGGTGGCTGTCATCAGAAACTGAGTGCTGGCACCTCCTTGAAGAAAAAGGGCTTTGTATCCCTTGTCCGTTAAGCCTGTTAATTCTAGGGCTAAAGCTTGCGCTTTTGCCATGATGGCAATAAATTCTTTACTGCGGTGAGAGATTTCAATAAGCGATAAACCGATGCCATCCAACTCTTGAACAGCAGCTGCAGCTTTTTCCATTACAGGGGCTGGAAGTATGGAAGGTCCGGCACTAAAATTGTGTTTTTTCATTTCCCATTTATTAGAGCACAAATATCTTTAATCCCAAGCATAAAAAGGATGTGAATTGTATAATTTTTTTGTCGGTTTTTAACAATTTATCTACAGTTCTTGAAGAAATTTTAAAGTATCTACATTATCTGCATAATCCCAGAGTGCTGGCTTTTGTGCCTGTCCTAAAGGAACCCCTTGTTGTACATCCAGTTTACTGCTAATGCATTGAATTTCTTCTGTATGATTACTCAAGTGGGCCTTGAGTGTTTCGAGGTCATTGTAAAACTCATAATGCAAACACCCGATGGGAGAGGCAAAGGATGAAGCTTCTCTAAGCAGGAAGAACCCATTGTCCAATATGGCGTATTCGCTCATTAAAAAAACAGCTTTGTTGTAGTCGTAATTGTTGCAGTATTTTTCTGAATCGGTAAGACTTGCATACGGATAAAGCGCACCAAATATAAGATTCATGTCATAGCCCTTTGGGAGGTAAACTTTTGCCGTACTTCTACAGCCCAATCCGTAATACTGAACTACATCTTTGGCAAAACCAGCCAATTCTTCTTCAGACTCCGTCCCCTCTAAAACGGCTATACCGTTTCTGTTTTTGCGTATCAGGCAGGGAACATTTGAAAAATAATGCTCAAAATAGCGCGCTGCATTATTGCTTCCTGTAGCGATAACAGCATCAAAATTTTTAAGTCGATCTTGGGTAAAGGAAATTCTATTTTCAAAAAGGCTGTCCCATTCTACAAGTTTTTGAACCAAAAAAGGAATCAATAAAGGATCTGAGGAAGATAGTTTTATTTGGGCATTATGACCTGCTAATAAAACACACACTACATCATGAAAGCCCACTAAAGGGATGTTTCCAGCCAAGACCAAGCCCAAACGTTTCGCTGGACGATCTTCCCTAGTGTAGCCACTGATCCATTGATTGAGAGCCGCTACTGACAATTGTTCCCCCCAGCTTTTTAGCGCAAAAAGACACGAAGCTTCCGTAAACCAACCGTTACGGTGTTTTGCTTGCTCTATGCAATCAAATAAAGGCTGATAAGTGGAATTTTCTTTGTCAATTTCTTGCAAATACAGCCCTAACTTTTTAAATCCTTCAATATGTTGCTCTACTCTGGTCATTTATTTGTTTCCCCGTTTATTATGCTGTATTTTTGCCCAAATTTAGTTAAAGAAATTGCTATGGCCATCATCATAACTGACGAATGTATTAATTGCGGCGCATGTGAGCCCGAATGCCCGAATACTGCGATTTATGAAGGCGCAGAAGATTGGCGTTATCAAGACGGCACTTCGCTCAGTGGTCAAGTCGTTTTGCCCAATGGGAATGCGGTTGATGCCGATGCGGCACAAGAACCCATTTCCGATGAATTCTATTTTATCGCTCCCGATAAGTGTACCGAGTGTAAAGGTTTTCACGAAGAACCCCAGTGTGCGGCCGTTTGTCCCGTGGACTGTTGTGTTCCTGACGAAGACCATGTAGAAACCGAAGAAGTACTCCTTGGGAAGCAACGTTTTATGCATCCAGAAGAATAACCCTTTATGAAAGCAGGTATAGTAGGATTGCCCAATGTTGGTAAATCCACCCTTTTTAATTGTCTCTCAAACGCCAAAGCGCAAAGTGCCAATTTCCCTTTTTGTACCATTGAACCCAATGTTGGTGTTGTAAATGTACCCGACGAGCGGCTAACGAGCTTAGCCGAGTTGGTCAATCCTGAAAAAACAATTCCCGCTACGGTAGAGATTGTAGATATTGCAGGTTTGGTTAAAGGGGCCAGTAAAGGAGAAGGCTTGGGCAACCAATTTTTAGCCAACATACGTGAAACCGATGCCATCATCCATGTATTGCGATGTTTTGAAAACGACAACATTGTCCACGTAGAAAACTCAGTTGATCCTATCCGAGACAAGGAAATCATAGACATCGAACTGCAGTTAAAAGATTTAGAGACCGTAGAAAAGCGTCTGGAAAAAATAAACCGAGCCGCACGGACAGGAGATAAAGAGGCTCAAAAAGTGCAAGCCATTTTAAACCGCGTAAAAGAAGGTTTGGAGGCCGCAAAAAATGTGCGCCAGATTGACTTTACAGAAAAAGAACGCGAAGAAGTCGTGCAAGAACTTCAATTGCTGACCGATAAGCCTGTTCTTTATGTTTGCAATGTATCTGAAAGTGAAGCTGCCGGTGGAAATGTGTTTTTGGAAAAAGTTCAAGAAATTGTTACGGCAGAAAATGCAGAAGTGCTGACTCTAGCTGTATCCATAGAAGCCGACATCAATGAATTGGACACCTTTGAAGAGCGCCAAGTTTTTTTAGAAGACTTGGGGCTTACTGAACCCGGTGCAGCCAAGTTAATTCGTAAGGCCTATGCCTTACTGAAACAGCAAACGTATTTTACGGCTGGCGAGAAAGAAGTAAGAGCATGGACCTTCCCTTCAGGTGCTACCGCACCACAAGCAGCAGGAGTAATCCATACGGATTTCGAAAAAGGGTTTATCCGTGCAGAAGTGATTTCTTTTGACGATTATCAACAATTTGAAACCGAAGCCAAAGTAAAAGAAGCCGGGAAAATGCGCATCGAAGGAAAAGAATACATTGTCCAAGATGGGGATGTTATGCATTTCCGTTTCAACGTGTAAATCCCTTTTTTAAAATTGATTTTTCCATCCATTGGTTTCATCTACAATTGTATTGCTTATATGTAGTTGAGTTTATAAGATGTAGTAGTATGGGATCCCTTATGGCCAATTTATTGGGCTAGGATAGATTAGATATTCTTGCATTTGAATACAATAAAAACAGTATTTTGTGGGAATGAAATCATTACTATTTTCAATCGTACTCGTACTGATGAGTTGTGCGTTATTTTTTTCTTGCGGGTCTGAGGAGCAAAAACCCTCAACCCAATATAAAATCGGTTTGCAGTTGTTTAGCGTTCGAGATGCAATGGAAAAAGATGCTTTAGGCACTTTGAAAGCCTTAAAAAAAATGGGCTATGAAGATTTTGAAACCTATGGTTTTGACGCAGATACAGGAACAATTTACGGTTATCCTGTAGCGGAGTTTAAAACCGTTTTGGACGAGCTGGGATTAACCACCACCAGTGGGCATTATGGTTTTGCAGGTTTAATGGAGGCAAGCCCATCAGAAGTATCTGCTTATGTCGCTAAGTGCATTGCAGCGGCTAAAACGCTTGATTCACCTTATTTGACCTGGCCTTTTGTTCTCGAGGAATACCGCAATCCAGCTGGTTTTGAGCGTTTGTCTTTACTTCTAAATCAAATCGGAAAACAAGTCACTGAAGCGGGTTTGGGTTTTGCCTACCACAATCACGGCTATGAATTTGAAGACTGGGACGGGACAAGCGGTTATGAGATTCTATTGGCCAATACAAACCCGGATTGGGTAAAATTTCAATTGGATCTGTATTGGGCGGTTCATTCGGGAACAACTCCCAAAGCCCTTGTTGCACTGCAACCTGGACGGCATGTCATGTGGCACATCAAGGACATGGATAAATCTACCCGTGATTATACAGAACTGGGCAAGGGTTCCATTGATTATACCCAAATGCTGCCGGACCCAAAGAAATCAGGCTTGCGTTACTACTACATCGAACAAGGGGGAAATTTTTCGAAAAACGAAATGGAGAGTGCAGCAACTTCCATTGCCTACCTTAAAAAGCATTTGCAGCAGCAGTTGTAAACTACACGTACAAATACGCCCAATAGATTAAGCCCAACTGCATGGGCAATCGGATGGCCCATAAGATCCATTTTGCGATAGCGTATTTTTTACTGTAATAATTGATTTGTACGATATTGGCTGGATAGATCGCGATCAGGAACAGCATTAAAAAGAGTGCTGTTATTGATCGGGTAGGCGCATACAACAATCCCATAGCGATGAATAGTTCAATTATTCCAGAAAAAAGGGCAATAAACCTACGATAGATCAAAACTTTAGGAACGGCATATTCAAAAAAACGGGTATGGGTAAAATGCGTGATTCCAGCAATTCCATAAAGCGCCGCCATAAGATAAAGACCTACATCCATGCGTCTACGGTTTTAATCATTTCCTCTAAGGGCAAACCTCCTTCTATTCCCAAGGCATCTTTAGACCTACGAAACCATGTTGCTTGTCTTTTAGCATAACGTCGGCTGTTCTTTTTAATTTCATTGATGGCTGTTTCTCTATTCGATTCTCCGTCAAAGTGTGTAAACCACTCATTATACCCAACGGTTTGTAAGGCATTTAGTGTTCTTTGGGGGTACAATTGACGTGCTTCTTCTTCCAATCCCATTGCGACCATTTGATCAACACGTTGATTGATTCGGTCATACAATGTAGGGCGGTCCCATTGAATTACAAGTGTTTTTGAATGAAAGAAATTGGGCGCTTTCTTTTGCCCTAAAAAGGAAGAATATGGTTTTCCACTGCTTAAACATACTTCCAAAGCACGAATCAGTCTGTGTGGATTTCTTCGGTCTACGTTTTGATAATGAACAAAATCGTGTTGTTTCAGAAGGTCTTGTAGCACCTCAATTCCTTGCTGTTGAAATACAGTGGACAATTGCGTACGGATGTTGGGATCGGTTGCTGGAAATTCATCCAAACCCTGCAGTAACGCATCCGCATACATTCCAGATCCACCAACCATGATAACCACCTTGCTTTTTTCATAAAGTTCAGGCAGTAGTTTTAGTGCATCGCGCTTAAAGTCGCCCACAGAGTAGGGGTCATTGATAGAAAGGTGTTGAATGAAATGATGTGGAACTTGTGACAATTCTTCTGGGGTAGGAACAGCAGTTCCGATGTTCATTTCTTTATAAAACTGTCGCGAATCACAGGAAATGATTTCTGTATTGTAATGCTGTGCCAAGGCTATAGCCAAAGCGGTTTTACCACTTGCAGTGGGGCCAGCGATGTAAAGGAGTTTCGCCTTACTCATTTAACACATTTGCACATTTATGACAATACATAGCGTCATCCAAATGCGTTTCTTCCATGCAATGCGGACAAGCTTGGGTATTGGTGTCTGGGGTTTTGTAGTGCTGAGACATTTCTGAAGTAACGATGCCCGTAGGGACCGCAATGATGCCGTACCCCATGATCATGATAAAAGAAGCAATCAAGCGCCCCAAAGGAGTGGCAGGAGCAATGTCGCCATAGCCAACAGTGGTTAAGGTGACAATACACCAATAAATGCTTTTAGGGATATTGGTAAATCCATTGACCTCGCCTTCTACCAAGTACATGATTGTACCAAAAATGATACAAAGTATGATAACAGCAAACAAGAAAACACCAATTTTTGCTCGACTGGCCCATAAGGCACTCATCAAGAAATTTGACTCGCCTATATAACGCGATAATTTTAGAATTCTAAAGACCCGCAACAGTCGTAGTGCTCTCAGTGCAACCAATGAACTGCTTCCCATGAAGAAGAAGGAAATGTATTTGGGCAAAAGTGAAAGTAAATCAATGATCCCAAAAAAACTACCAACATACCGCAACGGCTTTTTTACAACGACTAGTCGCATGAGGTATTCAAGGGAAAATAAAACGGTAATGCCCCATTCCAATTGATTGAGAAGATCGGCATATTGTGTTTGAAATTCTGAAATGCTTTCCAGCATTACCATTACAACGCTCAGTAATATCAACACAAGTAAAATCAAATCAAATGCTTTCCCACTGGGAGTATCCGCTTCATAAATGATTTCGTGAAGTCTGTGCCGCCAAGAAGGTGATTTTTCTCTCATGGACTTGTTTCTGCTAAGTTAATGAGTTTTTTGTAACGCTTTTTTTGCAGAAAACTTCGAATCACTGCCTCGGTATCGGGGTTATTTTCCATGGGGATTAAACGTTTTTCGATGGCGTTTAAATCCCGGATTTGATGATTTAAATTGTAAAAGCCGTAGCCTTGAAAGATTCCATCTTTTACGAAGACAAAACTCTTTTCCCCATTGCTTTTGCCTTTGTCAATCATTAAAAATGTTTTGTGGGGATAGTTTAATCGAGTTTTAATTTTCTGAACTCTAGTGTTGTAACTTTCCAGAGGTTCTTTTCCAATGCATGCCCCCAGGCATTTGTCAATTTTAAATTCAAAGCAACTGCCTTGCCCTTGTTTTTGGGACGTCTGTTGAAAGCAAAGTTGAAATTCATCGCACCATATGCGTAACTTCTCCAAGGCTGCTTTTTTGTTTTTAAACACTTCAAGATACAGCTGTTCATTTCGGACCTGTTCAACGATTAAATGGTGGTAGGGGGTGTCTTTACTAAGACGTATTCCCATAGCAAAATGACGGTATTTGAGGGCATGGTTAAATTGGGGTTGATTTTTTTTGATTTCGTGTTGTTCTTTTAACAAGGCAATACATTCATTTCCTGTGCCCTCATATTGGACTTCCGAAATTTTAGATTTTATTTTTTGTGCTTTTCCTTTTTCAGAAGTTAGGTGTTGTAAAACCCGTTTCCGAATGTTTTTGCTTTTTCCGATATAAATGATTTTCCCCTCACGGTCGTAGAGATAGTAAACGCCTACATCAGTGGGTAATCCCTCCACTATTTTTAGGTGTGTCGGCGCAACCTGCTCTTTGTGTAATTCTTTTACCTGTTCGGTTAAAATTTCTTTTGCACTGTCTTTTGCCAATAAAAGTTTAAATAGCTCTACAGTAGCAAGCGCATCTCCTTGTGCTCTGTGCACATCCGTTATGGGTATACCTAAGGAACGCACGAGTTTTCCCAATTTATAGGAAGGCGCTTCTGGAAGTAGTTTTTGTGCTAGATTGACGGTACACAAAGATTTTCTCTCATAAGTGTAGCCCAAGCGACTGAATTCTGTTCGAAGCATTCTGTAGTCAAAATCTGCATTGTGTGCCACCACTATGCAACCGGAAGTGATTTCAATGATTCTTTTGGCGAGTTCAAAAAATTTTGGTGCATTGACCAGCATTTTACTGTTTATACCTGTAAGGCGTTGGACAAAAGGTTGAATCTCTTTTTCTGGATTTACAAGGCTGGAAAATTGATCGACAATCTTTTCGCCATCGAATTTAAAAATAGCAATTTCTGTTATTCCTTCTTCGTTGAACTTTCCACCAGTCGTTTCAATGTCTAGAATTGCATACATCGACTTTAGTTTCGTGCCCCAAATATTTTACTGCCTACCCGAATCAAAGTACTCCCCATCTCAATGGCCAAGGGATAATCTCCACTCATTCCCATAGACAAAACATCAAAATAGTCAAGCTCATTTTTACAGGCATCAAAATGCGTTTTTAGGGTAGAAAATTCGTTTCGTATTTGCGTTTGATCCGTGGTAAAGGTAGCCATGCCCATAAGGCCGCGTAGCCGAACATTGGAAAAGTGATCTTGCTTATACAGTTGGATTATTTCCTGAAGTTCAGAAGCGTTCAACCCAAATTTTGTTTCCTCTTCCGCAATGTGCATTTGCAGTAAACAATCAATGATTCGGTTGTTTTTTTGTGCTTGTTTATTGATTTCTTTTAAAAGCTTTAATCGGTCTACGCCATGGATCAAGTAAACATAAGGCGCCATATACTTTACTTTGTTGGTTTGTACATGGCCGATCATATGCCAGTGAATGTCTTTTGGGAGTGATTCCCATTTTTGTGACATTTCTTGAATTTTATTTTCCCCAAAATGTCGTTGTCCCGCCGCGTAAGCCGCTTGTAGATCTTCCAAGGGTTTGGTCTTGGACACCGCTACAAGTTCAACCTCTTTTGGGAGGTTACTTTTTAATGTGTGAAGCGCTTCTTCAATAGCCATAGCACAAAGATACTCAACCCAATTTGTGAAGCCAGCGTTTCTGCTAGTTTATTTTAATGGCGAACAACCAAAAATCCAGTTGGAATTTTGGGACGTATAAAGGTGGATTTAGGGGGGAGCTTTTCATTGGACAAGGCCCGTTCGATCAATCGGTCAATGCTTAGGGGGACAGTCGCAATTTTAGCACAATAGTCCTTCGATGGGAGCGCATTAAAATCCAATTCTGTTCGGTTGGGAAAATAGTCAAAGTAGTTTTTGATGTTGTGGATCGCATTGTCGGTAAAACCCAAAACCTCTGTGAATATAAAATCTGCAGGATCTTTTTCGGTTTTTGGATTAAGGGAATGCACTTTATTTTCGAATTCTATCAAGACCTGATGTTCTTTTCCTAGGCGGTCATCGTAACGTGCAGATTGTGCACCCATTTCTTCTAATTTTCGATGAAATGCTTTAGAATTTAAATCGTTTGGCCATTTTTTAAGTCCCCAAATAAAGCTCCCATTGGACACCTCTTTTTTTGAAATAACATACGACAATAGCGATTGTATTCGGCTGTTTTTTTCCGCCCATTGCAGCGTACTTTGAAGTCGGTGGTGTCCATCGGCCAAATGAAAATGAGCGAGGGTTTTACAATGCTCATTTAAGCAATTTTCTTGTTCCGCTGAAAGCAGCCAGAGTTCATGTCGTTCATTGCCCAATTTGTAATAAAAATCGGGACTGCGTTTACACAATTCATCTTCTAAAGCATTGATGCCCTTGTTGTCTTCATGGAAGAGTAAAACGGGTTCCGCTTGAAGACCAGTAGTACTGAGATAGTTGGTGAAATCATTCACCCTTTTTTGCATGACATGCTCATGTAAACTTATTTTCCCCCTTTTGATTTCATCGATTGGAATTCCTGTAACAAAACCCGAAAACCATTGGTTCCCTTTCTGTACAACGTACCATAAGATTTTGGGGTCTTCTAGCATTTTTATTTTTCCATCCCTAATCAACCCTTCAAATTGCTTTCGAATCAAATGTTCTTTGTGCTCATTTGCAAAAAGAAGATCAGTAAACAGATCGGGACCGTAAAGTGAATTGGTGGAAGACGTAAATAAACTTTGTGCTGAAGGAATACAAAGGGAAAGGGGCTGGATTTTGGGCATAAGGGTACATATAGGTTAAAAACAGTCGATGATTCGTTGGGCTACACGCAAGGCATCTGTTGCATGTTCAAGGGTTACAATCGGTTCAGTATCGTTTTTAATGGCGAGGGCAAAGGTGTCTAACTCCTCCAAAATAGCATTGGATTCTTCAATGGTAGGGGGATCAAAATAAATTTGTTTTTTTATTCCTTCGGCATTTTCTAAAATCAAGGCAAACTCGTCCGGATTTTTCGGAGCATCTTTCATTTTCACTACCTCAACTTGCTTGGTAAAAAAGTCAACAGAGATATAGGCTTCCTTTTGAAAAAATCGCAGTTTACGCATATTTTTTAAGGAAATTCGGCTTGCTGTAAGGTTGGCTACAGCACCGTTTTCAAATTCAATACGTGCATTGGCGATGTCGGGAGTTTCACTTACTACGGCCACTCCGGATGCAGAAATAGATTTTATAGGGGAATCTATAACACTAAGGATAATGTCAATGTCATGAATCATCAAATCCAGAATCACGGGCACATCGGTCCCCCTGGGATTAAACTCTGCCAAGCGATGCGATTCAATGAACATGGGTTCTCCAACATTGTCTTTTACCGCTTTAAAGGCAGGGTTAAAGCGTTCCACATGGCCTACCTGGCCTTTAACCGCGTGTTTTTTTGCTGCGGCAATCAATTCTTCTGCTTCTTCTACCGTTTGGGTGATGGGTTTTTCAATGAAAACATGTTTTCCTTTTTGAATGCATTCAAGGGCTAAAGCATGATGAAAGGGGGTAGGGCTGACAATGTCCACCACATCTACTACTTCAATTAAAGCCTCCTTGGTTTCAAAATAAGTATATCCTTTTTCTTTCGCCAACTTGCGTGAGGCATCTTCATTTGGATCGTAAAAACCTATTAAATTATAGTGTTCGGAAGCTTCCAATAGGCGTAAATGTATCTTTCCTAAATGTCCAGCTCCGATAAGTCCTGCGTTTAACTTTTTCACGTGTAAGGGTTTGTTTTATCTCAAAAATACGACTTTCATATTAATTCCAAATCGTTTTTATCAATCCTCTGGGAATGTGTATTTTTGAACGATGAGTTCATTTGTAGATGCAGCAATCCACCAAGGACAGCGAAAACAGTTGGTGGCATTATTACAAGAAAAGGGCATTGCAGACCCAGCAGTAATTGAGGCTTTATTAAACGTGCCAAGGCATTGGTTTATGGACCCGGGATTGGTAACACATGCCTATAAAAACAAGGCGTATCCTATTGCAGCAGACCAAACCATATCTCACCCCTTTACCGTAGCTTTTCAATCGGAATTAATTGACTGTAAAAAAGGGGATAAGGTGCTGGAGATAGGAACCGGTTCTGGTTATCAAACGGCCGTATTAAACGCGCTAGGACTACAGATTTACACCGTAGAACGCCAACGTGAATTGTATAAGAAAACCAAGCGCTTGTTTGAGCAGTTACGCTTACGTCCCAAAACCTGTATTTTGGGCGACGGCTATTTGGGACTCCCAGAAGAAGCCCCCTTTGATGCCATCTTGGTTACAGCAGGCGCACCGATATTGCCTAAAGCCTTATTGGGTCAGTTAAAAATAGGAGGGAGATTGGTGATTCCTATTGGGGATGACCCCCAAATCATGCACCGTTTTACCCGAACTGGGGAAAAAACCTTTGACAAAGAAACCTTTGGCGAATTTCGCTTTGTTCCGTTGTTGAAAGATAAAAATTAGAAAACCAGAGATTGTGCCGGTTTAGAAATTCTAAGCCGATTCCCTTTAAAAATATTCCAAACAGTCGTTAAAAAAGTTATTTATTGTAAATCTTTTTTATGCGATCGAGATTGCGTTTGTTGTCGCGATCTTTTATGGTTTCGCGTTTGTCGTACAATTTCTTCCCTTTGGCTAGGGCGATGACTAATTTTGCATAGCCTTTATCCGTTATGAATACCCGTAGCGGTACAATGGTGAGCCCTACGTTTTTTACTTCTTTTTGAAGTTTACGCAATTCCCGCTTATTCATCAAAAGTTTTCGTTCAGCTTTTGGTCTGTGGTTGTAGTGGGTGCCCCAAGCGTATTCTTCTATGTGCATATTTACTACAAACAACTCTCCTCGCTCATTGAATTCACAAAAACTATCGGAAATAGACGCCTTGCTTAAACGGATGGATTTAATTTCTGTTCCGCTCAAGACGATACCCGCAGTGTATTGTTCAATGAGATCAAACTCAAAGCGGGCGCGTTTGTTTTGTATGTTTATCTTTTTTTGCACGGCCCAAAGTTACTTTAATTTCTCTGTTTAGGGGGTCTCTTTCTTAAAATCAAATTGCAATTCATCGCCTTTATTTACTCCAATTTGAATGCAAGGGGTTTTTGTTTTGTCGTCTTGTAAAAGTGCTTTGCTTAACGGATTCAGCACCTTTTCTTGTAATGTGCGTTTTACAGGCCGCCCCCCATATAAAGGATCAAAACTCCATTTTGCCAAAAGTGTTATAGCATCGGGATGGATGTATAATTCAAAACCTTGAGCATTGAAGCGTTTGGACAATTGTTGAATTTGAAGTTCTACTATGTTTGTAATTTCTTTTTGGGTGAGCGGAGAAAAAAGCAGTATGTCGTCAATCCTATTCAGGAATTCTGGGCGTACACGGTTTTTCAATTCCTGCATCACCCGCGCTTTAGCAACTTTTTCAGCGGTATTGAATGCTGTATTTTCTTCAAAAGCGCTTTGTATGCCTTGGCTTCCTAGATTGCTGGTCATGATTAGGATGCTGTTTTTAAAATCTGCTAAACGTCCTTTATTGTCTGTCAAACGTCCTTCATCCAATACTTGCAGGAGGGTGTTGAAAATATCGGGATGCGCTTTTTCGATTTCATCCAATAAAATGACAGAATAGGGTTTTCTTCGAACAGCTTCGGTCAATTGCCCCCCTTCGTCATAACCCACATATCCGGGAGGAGCACCCACCAAGCGAGATACTGCATGCGCTTCTTGGTATTCGCTCATGTCAATCCGGGTCAAAGCGTTTTCATCATTAAAGAGTTCTGTAGCCAATGCTTTCGCCAATTCTGTTTTTCCTACTCCAGTCATCCCCAAGAAAAGGAAGGTTCCTAGGGGTTTGTGTGGGTCTTGCAACCCTGCTCGACTTCTGCGAATCGCATCGGAAACAGCCGTTACAGCTCTTTCTTGCCCCACCAAGCGTTCGTGTAGGGCATCTTCTAAATGCACTAATTTTTCCCGTTCAGAGGAGATCAGTTTACTGGCGGGTATACCCGTCCATTTTTCAATCACTTCCGCAATGTCTTCATGACGTACTTCTTCCTTTATTAAAGCATTTTCTTTATTTTCCTTTTCAATATTTTGTAAATGTTGATCAAGGATTTCTTGCGCTTCTGTAATTTTCCCGTACCGAATTTCTGCTACTTTGGCATAATCTCCTTCGCGTTCAGCACGATCCGCTTCTTGCTTTAAGTATTCGAGTTTTTCTTTTTGGGTTTGAATTTGTTCAACCTTCTCTTTTTCTTTTACCCATTGGGTATACAAGGCATTTCGTTCCTCTTTGTATTGGGCCAATTCTTTTTGTAATTGTTGAATTTTTGCTTTGGCTTTTTCTTTTTTTAAAGCGACCAATTCAATTTCAATCTGCCGGATTTTTCGTTCCAAGACATCGAGTTCTTCGGGTTTAGAATTGATTTCCATGCGCAGCTTAGCGGCAGCCTCGTCAATTAAATCAATGGCTTTATCGGGTAAAAATCGATTGGTAATGTAACGATTCGATAAGGTGACAGCCCCTACAATGGCTTCGTCTTGAATCTGTACTTTGTGATGGTTTTCGTACCGTTCTTTTATACCGCGTAGAATGGAGATAGCACTTTCTACATCGGGTTCATCTACGGTAACTTTTTGAAAACGACGTTCCAGCGCTTTATCTTGTTCAAAGTATTTTTGGTATTCGTCTAGGGTAGTGGCACCAATGGCGCGCAATTCACCTCGGGCCAGAGCGGGTTTTAGTATGTTGGCAGCATCCATTGCACCTTGACCACCGCCAGCCCCAACCAAAGTATGGATTTCATCGATAAATAATAAGAGGGCCCCAGCGGCCTCGGTTACTTCTTTGATCACGGCTTTTAGGCGTTCTTCAAACTCCCCCTTGAACTTGGCTCCTGCAATCAACGCTCCCATATCCAAGGCATAGAGCTTTTTATTTTTTAGGTTTTCGGGTACATCTCCCTCTACAATTCTATGCGCTAGGCCTTCTGCAATGGCTGTTTTCCCTGTTCCGGGTTCTCCCACGAGTATGGGGTTGTTTTTGGTGCGTCGACTCAAGATTTGAAGTACACGTCGAATTTCATCGTCTCTTCCGATTACGGGGTCTAATTTATTTTCAGCGGCCAAGGCATTAAGGTTTTTAGCATACTTTTCTAAAGCCTGAAATTGTTGTTCCGCATTTTGGGATGTAATTTTTTCTCCTTTTTGCATGGTGTCTATGGTTTTTTCTAAGGTGGAAGCTTTCATTCCCGCATCTTTAAGCATTTGTGCGACCGTACTTTGAGATTGAAGCAATGCCCATAATAGATGTGGGGTAGCGATATAAGCATCTCCACGTCTCTGGGCGTATTGGTAAGCACTTTGCAAACAACCCAATGCAGTGGGTGAAAATTGTGGTGTACTACCGTCTACTGTGGCTTGGTGGTTCAAATGTTGTTTTACAGCCTCTTTGATCCGTTCTGGGGCTATTTTATTGCGTTGGAACAAATAGGGTAGGACTTGGGTGTCTTCTTGCAATAAAGCCAACAGTAGATGCGCTTCAGTAGTTGCAGCATGTTGAAAATCAAGCGTCAAACGTTGGGCAGTTTGTAAGGCTTGTTGTCCGCTTTGTGTAAATTGGTTTTCTTGCATTTATTTTTTATGGAAAATGATAACAAATTGTATTCCAACGGCTTAAATCTGTCTTTTCGTCAGATTAAAGCATTAATTTAACGTCAATTTGACATTTCCACTGCCATAAATCATTAGATTTGCAATAAACATTTTAAATGCTATTGTCTCAATTTTTATTCGCGCTCAATCAAATAGAAGAATTTCGTTTTCAAACGCCTGAGGGCAGTTTTGTGCCACCCCATTTTCATATCACAGAGGTAGGAATGGTTCACAAACACTTTATCGATTGTGGTGGCACAGAACGCAAAGAATCCAACGTGAATTTTCAATTGTGGTCTTCAGACGACGTATACCATCGTTTACAACCTCAGAAAGTGATTGACATCA
Organism: Candidatus Arcticimaribacter sp.; assembly: GCA_965662875.1. Lineage (GTDB taxonomy): Bacteria > Bacteroidota > Bacteroidia > Flavobacteriales > Flavobacteriaceae > Arcticimaribacter. The sequence goes on along the minus strand of CBFIJA010000022.1, from coordinate 8,165 downwards.
TTCGTTTGTCTCAGCAACGAGTTGGTATTACAGATGAAGAAATAGAGGTAGAGTACCAAGGGGAAACCATTGGAAAATACGGCCTTGATTTTGACGGGACGAATTTTATTTTAGTCAATAAGGCAACAGATTGTCTTGCAAAAGACAGTTGTGGAGTACCGGAAACCAAAGTGGATTCCAATGCAAACGAATCTTGCTGTGATCCTGCTGCGGGCTGCTGTTAATTTCCTTTTAATAAATCTTATTTCTTATCGATTATTTGCATGGTGAATCCTAGGGATTTAACTATTTTTGTGCTTTAATTTATGACCATGCAGAAAGACACCGCAATTTTTGATTTAATTCAAGAAGAAGAAAACCGCCAACTCAATGGTATTGAGTTGATTGCCTCCGAAAATTTCACTTCCCCCGCCGTGATGGAAGCCACCGGCTCTGTCCTGACCAACAAATACGCCGAGGGGTATCCTGGGAAGCGTTATTATGGAGGGTGTGAAGTAGTGGATAAGGTTGAGCAGCTTGCCATCGATCGTGCCAAAGAATTGTTTGGTGCAGCGTACGCCAACGTGCAACCCCACTCAGGTTCTCAGGCCAATACTGCAGTTTTCCATGCATTTATAAAGCCTGGCGATAAGATTCTAGGTTTTGATTTATCGCATGGTGGGCATTTGACCCATGGTTCTCCTGTAAACTTTTCAGGACGTTTGTACAAAGCTCATTTTTATGGGGTTCAGGAAGAAAGCGGCCGTTTGGACTACGATAACATTCGTGCAATTGCCAAAGAAGTACAACCACAAATGATCATTGCCGGTGCTTCGGCTTATTCAAGAGATATTGATTTTGCGAAATTCCGTGAAATCGCTGACGAAGTGGGTGCTTTTTTACTTGCCGATATTTCTCACCCTTCAGGCTTGATTGCCACAGGATTGCTCAGCAACCCAATTCCACATTGTCATGTAGTAACCACCACAACCCATAAAACCTTACGTGGCCCACGCGGCGGATTGATTTTGATGGGCGAAGACTTTGACAACCCTTTTGGCATTACCTTAAAAAATGGAACCGTACGAAAAATGTCTCACTTATTGGACATGGCGGTATTCCCTGGAAATCAAGGCGGACCCTTAGAACATGTTATTGCCGCTAAGGCAGTCGCTTTTGGCGAATGCTTGGCACCCTCCTATAAAAACTACATGGAGCAAGTGCAGAAAAATGCACAAGCCATGGCAAAAGCCTTTGTAGCCCGTGACTATCACTTGATTTCTGGTGGAACAGACAACCACTTGATGTTGATTGACCTTCGCAACAAAAACATCACCGGGAAAGATGCAGAATTAGCGCTTGTAAAAGCGGAAATCACTGCCAACAAAAACATGGTACCTGTCGATGATAAATCTCCTTTTGTAACCTCAGGAATTCGTGTAGGTACAGCAGCGATCACCACTCGTGGGTTAAAAGAAAATGAGATGGAAGCCATTGTTGATTTAATCGATCGTGTGATCAATAACTATGAAGATGAAGCCGTTTTGGCGGAAGTAGCGAAGGAAGTGCACAGCTTGATGGCAGGTCGCGCTTTGTTCAACTACTAAATCATAAATATTCTAACAAAAGAGGATATACTTTAATGCGATACAGTCGTTATTAACCAAAGTATATCCTTTTTATTTTTACATCATATTTAATCCCTATTCTCATGAAAATTCTCGGGATCGGAAAAAACTATGTCAACCACAAAGACGAAATAAGTACCTATAAAAACGGAAAGCAAATCATCTTCTCTAAGCCTGAGTCTAGTCTAGTATTCAAAAACGAAGATGTAGAGTTTCCATCGATAACCGAGAATTTGGTCTATGAGGTAGAGCTCGTTGCCCGTATCGGAAAAGAAGGCAAAGACATTGCCGAAGCCGATGCAGCGACGTATATCGACGCCTTTGCGATTGGAATCGACTATACAGCAAAAGATGTATTGAATCTTTATCGTGAAACCAAACATCCTTGGGATTTAGCCAAAGGCTTTGACGGAGCAGCGCCCATCTCGGCCTTTAAAAGCATCGACCAATTTCCTGATTTAGCCAATATCAATTTTGATCTTAAGATCAACGGAGAAGAGAAGCAAGTAGGGAATACCGATATGATGATTTATAACTTTGCTGAAATCATCGCTTATGTTTCCAAGTTCATGACCCTACAACCAGGCGATTTAATCTTTACCGGAACCCCTGCCAGCGGTACCGGACAAATCTACAAAGGAGATCATTTACAAGCCGCCATTGAGGGGGAGTTGCTTTTGGATTTTAAGATGGTGTAAGTAATACAGAGTACCCTGTAGGGATTATTGTAATTATTGAAAGAAGTTGAAATCCTTTCTCATAAGTTCGACTTAGGCAAATACAGCATGCACTTTTTCTGGAATTCGAAGCAGCTTTTGCGTTTCTGGATCTAGATAGCACCATTGGGTTCGGCATTGGGCAACTAAGGTGTCCGTATCCCCGAGAAAGAAGCGAACATGCCGTTCACTTTGAAAACCTTCGGTTACTTCAACATGCGTGACTACCCGCAGAAAATCATCCAGTTTTACTTGGCGCTTGTATTCGATAAAATGAGAGCGTACGACCCAAATACCGAAGTTTTCTTTACTGTTTTCGATTAGACTTTGCCAATGGGCACCTGCAATGTCTTGTACCCATTGTAAGTATTGTACGTTGTTGACATGTTGCAATTCATCCAGGTGTTTTTCCTCAACTACAAATTGTTGTGTGTAGGTCTTCATCTTACTTTTTCTTGCGTTCTAGTCGTACCTCAAATAGCTTACTCCAATTTTTACCCGTGACAAAAAATGTTTCTCGCCCTTGGTGATAGGCAATTCCGTTGAGCACATTAAGGCTTGGAATTTGCTTTACTTTTTCTTTTAATCCTGAAAAATCTATGACTCCTTCAATGGCTCCGCTATTGGGATCAATGACAACCACCACTTCTTTTTGGAACTGATAAGTATTGGCATATATTTTTCCGTTTACCCATTCCAATTCGTTGATTTTGGTCAGGATGGATTTGTTTGTTGTGGCTTGGATAAAATCCAATTCTTTTCCCGTTTCGGGATCCAAGCGCCATATTTTGGCTGATCCATCTGATTTGTATAAGTATTGCCCATCATTGCACAACCCCCAGCCTTCGGGGCTTTTATCGTACGAAAAGGAGCTTTTTAAAGCCATGCTGGCTTTGTCATAAACAAAAGCGGTATTTTCTTGCCAAGTAAGTTGATAAATTTTATCGTTCAAGAGGGTGAGTCCTTCACCAAAGTAACTATTGTCCAGCGGGGTGTTTACCAAGAGTTCTCCTGTGGTATAATCTACTTTCCGGAGGGATGATTTTCCTTTAAGCCCTGTGCTTTCATACAGTATTTCTCCGTCAAATTCTAAACCTTGGGTGTAGGCTTCAGTATCGTGGGGGAATTCATTGATTAAATCATAGGTCCACAGTTCAGGTGGAGTAGGGCTCAAAAGGCGAATGGAGCGTTGAATTTCCATTGCTTTTCCATCGACAGTAATTTGGGCGCGCAATTGGTGATCGCCTAGCTTTTCTTTATCAAAGACGTAGGGAAGGGTTAGGGGTTGCTCATCTAAATAATAATCAACAGTGTCCCATTGAAGTTCTTTTTTGTGTTTGAGTTTTACGTTAAGTGTATCTCCGGACACGTAAGTATTGCTGTTGGGTTTTAAGGTGATTTTGGGTTGTGCATCGCCACCGCTACAGGCTTTTAACACAATTAAACTCAAAAGAAGGGACATCCATTTCATCACAAATAATTTTAGCTAAAAATAGCAGAAAAAAACGACTTAAAAAGGGTTGGCTAGGAAATACAGGGATTGTATATTTGCCCTAGGGTAAGTCCTATACAACCAGCTCCTATTGAACTCCCCCAGGGCGGGAACGCAGCAAGGGTAGATGGTCGTAGCGGTGTGATATAGATCGCTTACCCTTTTTTTCTTATGCAACAGACAGTCTTGGTTACGGGTGCTTCTTCCGGTTTGGGAAAATCCATTGCCCACCACTTACACACCTTGGGTTATACTGTTCTGGGTACCAGCAGAATGCCACATAAGTATCCTGATTTTCCATATCCACTTTTAGCATTAGACATTAGCAATACCGCTAGTATTGATCTATTCTTTGCAGAATTGCAAAGCCATACGTCAAGAGTAGACGTATTGATTAACAATGCAGGAGTTGGCATTACCGGAGCAGTAGAAGAAGTCAATATAGACGCTTTAAAAGCACATTTCGACACTAATTTCTTTGGCCCCTTGGCCATTACACAAAATATCTTGCCCTTGATGCGAAACGTCAAAAGCGGGAAAATCATCAACATCACTTCAATTGGAGCATCCATGGGATTGCCCTTTCGTGGGGGGTATTCCGCATCAAAGGGGGCTTTACACATTTTAACAGAAGCCTTACGCATGGAGGTAGCGCAATTTGGGATTCAGGTCTGCACCCTAGCTCCGGGGGATTATGCTACTGATATTGCTTCTAGACGGTATTATGAGCCCAACAAAAAGGGTTCACCCTATGAACGTCTGTATCAAGAAAGTTTGGCTACCATGGACGAACACGTAGACGATGGGAATGACCCCCTAGAAATTGCTGAGGCTGTTGCTAAACTCATTCAAAAAAAGCAGTGGCAGCCACACTATGCTGTTGGGCCGTTTATGCAGAAGCTCTCGTTGACCTTAAAGCGTTTGTTGCCGCAAAAAGTATTTGAACGTTTGTTAAAGAACCACTATAATTTGTAATTTTAAAAAAACTCCACCTATGAAATTTTTTATCGACACAGCCAATTTGGACCAAATCAAAGAAGCAGAAGCCCTTGGGGTTTTAGACGGTGTAACCACTAACCCAAGTTTGATGGCCAAAGAAGGCATCACAGGGCAAGAAAACATTTTAAATCACTATGTAGCCATATGTGAAGCAGTCGAAGGGGATGTGTCCGCAGAAGTAATTTCTACAGATTATGAGGGCATGATTAAAGAAGGAGAGGCACTAGCGGCTTTACACCCACAGATTGTAGTAAAGATTCCTATGATTGAAGATGGAGTAAAAGCATTGCGTTATTTTTCCAATCAAGGCATAAAAACCAACTGTACTCTTGTTTTTTCAGCCGGACAAGCGCTTTTAGCGGCGAAAGCTGGTGCGACCTATGTATCGCCTTTTATCGGACGTTTGGATGATATTTCTACGGACGGTCTTAACTTGATTCAGGAAATCAGAGAGATTTATGACAATTATGAGTTTGCCACCGAAATCTTGGCCGCTTCTGTTCGTCATACCATGCATGTAATCGACTGTGCAAAAATTGGTGCAGACGTTATGACGGGACCATTGAGTTCCATTAAAGGCTTGTTAAAGCACCCTTTAACAGACATTGGACTTGCCAAATTCTTAGCGGACTATAAAAAAGGAAACTAAGGTTTTGCCCAATGGGGCTTTTCACTTAATACAGAATCATACACGGGGCAGCTGGGAGCATGTGCCCCTTTTATGTACCCGGTACCCATCAAAAACTCATTGGTGATTTCGTTGCCGGTAAAGCGGAAGTGTTTTTTGAACACGTTCACCCCATCCTCTATATTCTCAATGTTTTGCAGTGAAATCCATTTTGCAAAAGAACCTGCTTCCTTCTGCAGTTTCAGGATTGCATTAGCATTGAAAATGATGGCCTCAATCTTTTTTCGCATCCGGATAATTCCAGGGTCTTGAAGCAGTCGTTCAATGTCTTTTTCTGAAAAGGCGGCTATGGCTTCAACAGAAAAATCTGCATAGGCTTTTCTAATGCTGGCTTTCTTTTTTAATACAGTATCCCAACTGAGTCCTGCCTGATTGATTTCCAAGATGAGACGGCCAAACAATTCATTGTCGTTTGCTACAGGAAATCCATATTCTGTATCGTGATAATGGATGTGGATAGCGGAAAACTGTCCTGCCGCTATAGCTGTGCAATAGGAAGTGTACTGCGCCATACGGTTACGGGTGGAAACGTTTTAAATCTGCGGAAAAATCGTTTGAGAACACATTGCCAAAGCCTTGTAAGATTCTCCCGTTTTGATCGGTGATAATGCCTTTGTTCAAAAGGGTAATCATCCACATTTTACTGACCTGTTCAAAATCCACTAAGGCATACTGATTGACTGGGTCTATCTGCATTCCCCTTTGGTATTCTCGCATCAGGTCATTGTAGGGTTGAATGCAAATCCCAACAAAACGGTAATTGGGGTAGGCTTCTTGATACTTTTTTATTTTTTGCTGTGTGCGGCTGTAATGGTTCATTTGGGTTTGCGACCAAAAATAATACACGGTGGGCTTCCCGGTTAAAGTTGCAGAGGAAATTACTTTTTCATCGCTTTTCTGAAGTTCAATGGCCGGTAAGGGGCGGCCTTTTTGCATGTATTGCAATGCCCGATGAAGCCCTGCAATCTCGTTGAGATAATCTGCAGAAGTATTCAGTTGGAAATAGTAATTTAGGAAATCGTCGTGGTTTTGATGATTTTGAAACTGGATCAGCTCTTCATAGGCAACCGCCCTTGCCAAATTGTTTCGCAGAATGGGAGAATTGACCTTTTCGTCGATTTTCTGTAAGCGTCTCAGGTTAAATGCCGTCGTATTGCGTTGCTGAAAATAGGTTTTCCCTTCCTCCAATGCTTCTTGACTCAAATAGCTGAGCATATAATTTACATAGGGTTCATAGAAGGCCAAATCGATTTCTCCATAATTCAAAAAATCACGAAAATTAAAATAGCTGCTGTCTTGTGCCAATACATTTTGTTTCCCGCGAATCAGGGCATAGCGTTCTTTTCTATTGGCATAAGGATAAACATATGCAGCCTGGGTTACTTTTTGTGAAAAGGGGCTCAAGTCCGATTGTTCTGAAAAGTAAATCCACCGTTGTTTTTTTTGCAGGGTCAATGAGTCAATGATGCGATTAAAGGCAGCACTGGATAAGGCATATTTAGAAGAAAGAAAACCCACTTCTTTTTTCAGCTGCAAAACAATTTCCATCAAAAAATTATTTTTGGCAGAGCCACGACCGCTATACACCAAAGAAGCATCAAAGTCTGCGGTGTTGATTCGGGTCCATATGGAGTCTCCCTTTTCTAAAATCAACAATTCGTTTTCGGGCAGATGCTCCAATTTAAATAAGCCGTAGTCTAGCGTGTCATAACGTCTCGAAAAGCGATTATTTTCATCCAATCGAATGGAATCCATGCGTTGGTTGTATTTATACAAGCTGACGAATGCTGAGGAAGGCTGGATGATTTGTCCTCCCAAAAAAGCAGAATCCTCTTGTTTTGTCGGCGATGAACAAGCAGAGATTAAACCACTAATTAAAAGAAAATAAAGGACTTTTTTCATTGTTAGAAAAGTACCATTTTTTGAGGATACTAGGGTTAAAATCAAGTTAAAAAAATAGAGTAGGACGCAAGAGTTTTCCCTATTTTTGCACTCAAATTAGTCTTTATGTTATCCGTATCCAACCTATCTGTTCAATTTGGCAAGCGTGTGCTGTTCGATGAAGTAAACGTCACCTTTACACCGGGAAACTGTTATGGTATCATCGGTGCTAACGGTGCAGGAAAATCTACCTTTTTAAAGATTCTATCTGGAAAGCAAGAAGCCAATTCCGGAAACGTACACCTAGAGCCTGGAAAGCGTATGTCTGTCCTAGAGCAAAACCACAATGCGTATGATGAGCATACCGTTTTGGATACCGTCTTACGGGGAAACCAAGCCTTATATTCCGTAAAAGCAGAAATGGATGCCATTTACGCCAAGGAAGATTTTTCAGATGCAGATGGAGATCGGGTAGGCGAGTTGCAGATTGTTTTTGAAGAAATGAACGGCTGGAATGCGGATTCCGATGCTGCGGCCATGTTGTCCAATTTAGGCATTTCTGAAGCCCTGCATTATTCTACGATGGCCGATTTGGACGGGGTGCAAAAAGTACGGGTCCTTTTGGCTCAGGCCTTGTTTGGAAACCCCGATGTATTGATCATGGATGAGCCAACCAACGATTTGGATTATGAAACCATCCTTTGGCTGGAAAACTTTTTGGCCAACTACGACAATACCGTTATCGTTGTGTCGCACGACCGTCACTTCTTGGATGCGGTATG